>CAJOGG010000014.1 GCA_905234205.1 uncultured Synergistales bacterium
AGTGAACGACCTATCGCGGGCATGTTTGCAGGAGCTTGCGCGGCACAGGCACATTAGCTTGAGCGTTGAGAGCACAAGGCACACACTGAAGAAAAAAATACTAGGTGAAGAAATACTCTCGCTATTTAGCGATTACACACTGAACTTCGAAGGGAAAAAAATTCAGGCAGAAGATTTGAATGTGTCGATCCTGTTGAACATGATACGTGAGTTTCCACGCATTCCCAATGACGATCTCAAGTACTTTATTCCAGAATGGTGGTCAGTCAATCTCGTTCTCACACTCAACGTCAGAGAGCTGCGCCACATTCTCAAACTACGTACAAGCCCTGCGGCACTGGAAGAATTTCAGGACCTTGCGCACAAACTCTTTGAGGCTGTGCCAGAAGATTATCGCTATATGTTGGAAGACTGCGTACATGACAAATGATTTAACTAAGAAACAAATGGACGTGCTATATCTCATGTGTTGTGGGTATTACATTAGTGAAATAGCTGAGAAATTAGGGGTAAGCATAAGTACTGTTAAAACGCGTAGAAAGAAAATTTTGGACACTTTTGACGTGGAAACACCGCGAGATATGGTTGCTTATGCTATTAGACATAGACTTTTGGAGGGGTATGAATATAAATGCAAATAATGAGCGGCAAGGATATAACGACCGATAAAGTAACCTGCCTAATCTACGGTACTCCAGGCATGGGCAAAACAACGTTGCTAGGCACATTACCTGGTAAGACGCTAATAATTGACATCGACCGCGGCACAAGCGTTTTGGCTGGCTGTGAAAATGTTGATATTGTGAGAATTTCTGAAGATCTTCATGAACTACGTGAACTCATGACAATGTTAAACGCTAAATGTGAGTACCAGAATGTTGCGCTTGATAGCGTTTCAGAATTTGAGCGTGCGATGCTTGCATATTATGGACGCAAAGGCAATAACAACGGAGTGCCAGATCAGGCAAGTTATCTCCGCACAGATTACAAAATCATTGACTGGTGCAGATTATTTAGAACTTTGCCATGTAACGTGATATTCACGGCGTGGGAAACTCAAAAGGAGGTGATAGCGGTAACTGGAGAGAAATACACGCAAGCGCGACCAATGATCCGAAAGGACAACGCAGAAAATATCTGTGGTTTATGCGACATTGTGGGCCGTCTCATGATTAATTCACAAGATGGAACGCGTTATGTATGCCTTGAAGGTTCACAGACGATTGTTGCGAAAGATAGGTTATTCAAGCGTAAGAATTGTAAATTTGAGGAAGTAATAGGAGGATAAATTTTGAAATTAGAATTGACGCGGCAAGAATTTATGAAGAGCTGGCAGTTAGTAGCTAAGTTCTCGAATGTGCGATTTGTGGTTACGGAGTTTGGCGTTACTCTGGAAGCTACGGACCTGAAAAGCTCTGTGAAGTGTAATGCGTTGGGAGTTAATGTTTTAGAAACTGGTTCAGCATTAATTCCTACTGAAACATTTGGAAACATGCTAAAGAAATCTAACGAAGAGGATTTACTTCTTGAAGTGAACTCGTCAAGAGGTTTATTGAGAGCTGGTCGAAACAAGATGCGATTCCCCGTAATGCCTATTGAAGAATTTCCCCAAATACCAACAATTGAAGGAGCTAATTATATCTGTGAAATCAATGCAAATTCGTTAGCAAAACTCATTAATGAAGGTTCCGCAGCAGCTTCTCAACCACAGGATTTTCCACGATATTTGGGTACGTGCTTGTTAAAGCTAGAAGATTATTATTTGAAGGCAGTATCAACGGACGGGAAGAGATTGGCAGTAGCGAAAGTTCCATGCGTAGAAAATAATGGCATTGAGGACGATATATTAGTGTTAGCTCAAAGTCTTAAGGAAGTCAGCAAAACGTTAACATTAGATACAAATGTGAAGATATACGCTGACGCAGCGACTGTGTGGTTTCAGGTTGAGAACATAGAACTTTCATTGCGAAAGGTTGATGCGACATTCCCACAATACAATAGGATTTTGAATGATGAGGTCTATACGCGATTGAAATTTCATGCGCCAGACCTTATTCCAGTGCTTGATCGTGTGGACATCATAGCGAAAACGAATCCGGCTCATATTATGGCAATGACACTTTATAACAATGAAGTGCGAGTTACTTCAAGATCGGCTGAGCATGGTGTGGTTACTGAAGTATTTTATGGCGAGACTTCAGAGAATGGTTTAACTGTTGGCTTTAATGCAGATTTCTTTATTGCTGGCGTGAAAGCTTTAGGAAACAGTGAAGCCGTAATAGAGTTCAGCGGCGAAGACACTCAAATGCGAATGATGCGTGAAGGTGATGATAGTTTTCTGTATATGCTAATGCCGGCGCGATTATCAAATGTGGATTTCTTAACTGATGAAGAAATGGAGATTGTGAATGTTTAGTAACCTTAATGACTTGGCAGGCAGAATAAACGAGACAGCCAGAATACTTGGTTGGTGGGATAAAGACCGTACGTTTGGAGACGTGATAGCACTGTGTCATTCAGAGTTATCGGAAGCTCTGGAAGAGTACAGAAATCATAAACCGTTTATGTATATGGTTGATGGTAAGCCTGAAGGTGTAGCGGTAGAAATGATTGACTGCATAATCAGGATTTTAGATTGGTGCGCTCAATCTGGCGTAAATGTTGATGGCATTATGGAAGAGAAATTGGACTATAACGAGACGAGACCGTATAGACACGGCGGAAAGGAATTGTAATAGCAATGGTAGATTGGACATATAACCCCGAAGATTACGGGAAGCAAAACTTGATCCCTGAAGGGATTTATAGGGTACGAATTGACGAGGCAAGAGAGCGTGTTTCAAAGTCGGGCAAAGACATGTACGAGCTTGTGATTAAGGTGAGTGGCCAGCAAAGTAAGGTTTGGTATTACTTGGTATTTGATGGGTCAACGCCAGAGAGACAGCAGCAAACAAACAATAAACTGGGCGCGATATTCGACAGCTTTGACATACCCCGCGGCGATCTCAATCTTGAGCACTGGAAGGGTAAAGTTGGGGCAGCAAGGATACGCCACCGACCAGATCAGAACGAGGAACTCAGGGCGGATGTGCATTTTTTCGTCAAGCGGCAGAAACAGGACGAGTTACCAGTCTGGCAAGAACACCCCAATGTTGGCGAAATGGCAAGTATAGATGATGTACCGTTTTAACGTTAACGTTTTAGTGAAGGGGCTTCGGCTCCTTCTTTTATAGGGGGATATTATGAATAAGAAATTGAAATTTACGCCGCTGCTTTCTTCAAGTCCATATATGGAGTGGACAAAGGAAAAAGGACTCGTGGGCTACGATGAACCTGGGATCGCAGAATATTTTCGTGATTACTGCGGCGGAAGTCTCTGGAACCTTATGCCCGATTGGAATAAACGCATTGATAGACTTATTGCAGGGCGAGAGAGTTTCTATGAATTCTTTATGAATACTTATGGCAATCTTGCACACCTTATGTCTGATGATGGAATGCAGATAATAACGTTTGCTCATAAAAGTCCTGATATATGGGCGGATATAACTTCGGCATTTTTGCATGCTGGTTTGAAAGTGACTGCTGTGTATAGTATCCAAGACACACCACCAAACGGGCTAAAGAAGGGCGATTACTTGACGTGTATGGTGCTAATAATCCTACGAAAAGCTAAAGATGGCAGGACAATAACTCATGATGAAGTTATTAACGAAGCTGTACAACAGGTCAATATTCTGCAAGATATTGAAGATTGCACATACTCTAAAGCAGATTACGTTCAAGCAGCTTACTCTGGCGCAATGAAAATTTTGACGCAAGCGGATAAGTTGAGTGATTGTCTAGGTATCATGAAGGAAGTGAGAGACATTGCGACGAGATTGTGTAAAACCGCTTGAATTACGTCCATATCAGCAAGAAGCTCTCGACTCGATCCCCGAATCGGGAGCTTATGTTATCTGCCTATTTACAGGGGCTGGAAAAACTGTGATTATGTCTCAAATCCCACGGCGCGGACGCATGCTAATACTTTCACACAGAGACGAATTAGTACATCAGCCTGAGAAATATTTTGATTGCTCTTTCGGGGTTGAACAGGCAAGCGAGACTTCACATGGCGAAGAAGTTGTAAGTGCGTCAGTGCAATCACTCGTGAGACGTTTAGATAAATTCAAGCCTGATGATTTTGACGTGTTAGTTACCGACGAATGTTTTCCCGCGGGAACTAAAGTAAACGGTGTACCTATAGAAGAAATTAGGGTTGGTAATTATGTAACAGCTTACAATCATGAGTTGCAAAGGTTAGAATCGCGGCAAGTCTTAAGAGTAATTAAGCGTCCGGCACCTGAAAAAATGCTGAAGATCGGAAAACATTTTGTCTGCACTAAGAACCACCCGATCTATGACGTTGAAGCACATGACTATGTTAAAGCTGAAGATTTACCGCAATTCTTGCTCACTAATCGAAACGTTGTAACACGAGCGGGGAGCATAGAGGAAGTAGACGCGTGGCATTATTGCCCTGATGGTTTTGTCTATAATCTCGAAATTGAGGGCCTGAATAACTATTTCGCTAACGGCATTCTCGTTCATAACTGCCACCATTCGACAGCTGCAAGTTATCGCAAAATCTATGACTACTTTAAGCCAAGGTTACACCTAGGATTTACTGCGACCCCGAACAGAAATGACGGTGTAGGACTATCAGCGATCTATCAGGATATCATCTTTGAACGGGATTTACGGTGGGGAATAGAGAATAAATATCTGTCGCCTTTGAAGTGCTTGCGCGTGGAAATAGGCTATGACTTGCGCGGGATCGCTACTAGGCTTGGCGACTTTGCGAATGACCAATTAGAGATGGCTATTAATATTGAAGGTGCCAATAAAGCTGTAGCTGAGGCATACAAGAAATTTGCGAAGCCACCATGCTTGATATTTTGTGCGTCAGTAGCTCATGCGGAGGCGTTGGCGAAAGAAATTCCAGGTGCCGTAGCCGTGAAAGGCGGTGAAGATCGAAGCGAGATTGTTAAAGCGTTCAGTAATGGCGAAATACCGTGCTTAACAAACTGCATGATATTCACTGAAGGCACAGATTTACCCAACATTAATACAATCATAATGGCACGTCCGACGAAAAATATAAGTCTATATACTCAGGCTATCGGACGCTGTTTGAGATTGTATCCAGGCAAAGACAATGCGCTTGTTATAGATTGTGTAGGAGCTGGCGATAACGTTGATATTTGCACAGCACCTTCACTAATTGGATTAGATATTAAGGAAGTCCCACCGTCAAAGCGTAAGAAGTTGCAGGGAGATTTATTTGCGCTGCCAGAATTAGCACTTGAATATATGGACAATCCGGAGAGTTGGATTCAGAACGCACATTATGTTGAACTCTGGGCGAAAGAGCAAAGTTATAACTTGCATAACATAAATTTCTTCAGAATGCCTGATGGTAGCATGAGCGTGTTGGATATTTACATACCACCGGCTGATAGTTTTGGACGTGTACGTTGGAAAGGAACCTTAACACCTATGCAATGGGTAATTGACGAAGTGTATGAAACGCTAAGACGAGATTATTCAGATAAGCTACGTTTTTGGGACTTGGACTATGTGAAAGCGTGGGGAGATGGTCCAGCAACAGAAAAACAGCTCGAGATAATTCGAAGGATTGCTCCGTTATTCAATTATAAAGGCTTGACGAAATTTGAGGCTTCACAAATTCTTGCGCGAAACTTCAGGCCAGAGCCACCGACGCCAAAACAGGTATATTTCTTGAGACGGCATGGTTATGATCCCAAAGGCTTAACTAAGCGTGAAGCATCGAGTTTAATCGGAAAGATAAGGGCGAGTGCATGAAATGTGAACTCTATAACGATAATTTTCAGAATTTCAAACAATATAATATCCCGAAGGCACAATTAGTCATAGCTGATATTCCTTATAATGTTGGACACAATGCTTATGCTTCAAGCCCTGAATGGTACAAGAACGGAGACATAGCGCAAGGTGAAAGCAAACTAGCTAACAGTACATTTTTCAACACGGATATTAACTTCAATATCGCAGAATATTTTCACTTTTGTAATCGCATGGTGAATAAGTCAGGCTGCATGATCGTATTCTGTGCGTTTGAACAGATGCAAACAGTAATTTCATATGGTAAGCGTTATGGGTTTGCTAAGAATATCCCGCTATTTTTCATTAAGAATTATTCTCCGCAGGTTTTGAAAGCTAATATGCGAATAGTTGGAGCGATGGAATATGCGATACTGCTATATCGTGATAAGCTCCCGAAATTCAACAATCATGGCAAAATGATATTTAACTGGCAATACTGGAAGCGAGACAACAGGGACATACCCAAAATTCACCCTACCCAGAAGCCGTTGAACGTTTTGATGATGTTGATTGACTTGTTCACAGATGAAAGCGACGTAGTAATTGATCCGTGTGCGGGCAGGGGTGCAACATTAAGGGCGGCAAAGGAGATGCATAGGAATGCTTATGGCTTTGAGGTGTCAAAAGAGTTCTATAAGCTGGCATTGACCCAAATGCTAAATCCAAAGCAATTATCCATATGGCAATAAGATGGACAAAGGATGCAGAATGCTATGTGGATAAAGAGTATTTCTATGATGACGCGCCAGACTTACAAATAAAATTCACGAGCAATTCACATGCATTCAAACCAAAGTATTTAACAATCAAGAATTATTCAGAGTTGATAGCTTGTGAAGTGCTACTGAAATACCCTAAGCAAGGTAGGCACTTTGAAGATGGCATATTGAATTTCTGGAAACAGAAAGGATTGAACATTAACCAATGCCCCATGTGCGGCGTGGCAATAACAATAAGGAGGCAAAAATATGGAGCCAATCAATAACACACATTATTTTGATTTTTGTGTCGCAACCATCCATGAAGCAAAAAGATTATTTAATGAAGGTTGGGAAGTCATAAGTTGGCATAGAGGCAGCGTGAATGACATTTTTCTTATGGCTATATCTAACGAACGAGCTTATGAGAAACAAAGACAAGAACGAGAGTGAGAAAAGGCTCGAGCTACCAAAAAGGAATTATCTCCAGAACTTATGAGGGAACTGTTTGGAGAAGAAGTCATGGAATCTTTAACGACGAAGGAATTTAACAGCGTGACAGAAAGGAAATAATCATGAAAATATTAACAACACGTGAGTTTCATTTTGTGAGAGTCGACTTTTATGTTGACAGCGAAGACAGCAGTGAATTTTGGGTGACGCGAGAACAGATAGGTAACTTGCTGGGCTATTTCAAGACGCCCGAGGAATCAATTAGGCAACTTCACGAAATGTATCACGAGCATCTGCGCTACTCGTTCATAGAAGCTGAAATAAATACCCGATCCAAGGACGCTTGTACAAGTATTCTGTACAACTCTGATGGCTTGATACAACTTTGCGTATTCTCAGGTAAGAAACGTACAGCAGAACTTGTAAACTTTTTCTGGGAAATGAAGCGAGAATTTGAGGGTGAGAAGTCACAGGAAAATTTACCAGCGTTGCAAAAATTGAGCTATGGCAAGAATCAAATGCGAATGATAAAGCAGAATGATGAGTATTGGTTTGTAGCTGATGATATTTGCACCATTCTGGGATTTACGAATTCGCGAGAAGCTATAAATTCGCTGGCGGGCGACGAAAAGAGTACCCTAAGATTTTCTGACGGAACCTCAAAACTAGGTGGTAAACCGAATATAAATATTATCAATGAACCTGGCGTATATCGTTTAGTTTTAAGGAGTAATAAGCCGAAAGCTGAGCCCTTCAAGCGCTGGATTTTCCATGAAGTTCTTCCATCTCTTCGTAAGACTGGAAGCTATAGCGTGAAATCAATGGCTATGAGAATGCTAACTGGCAAGTTTTATACACCAAACGAATTAGCGGCTGAACTAGGTTTGTGCGAATATGACATAGTAACCCTTGCTTTGGATAATGACCTGCTGATGTACATATTCACAGAAGATGGTGAATGGTATTTCACAGAGGAAGGCCGCGAAAAAATGATCGAGATTATAAGGAGATAACTATGGAAAACAGTTTGCAGATATTTAATTACAACAACAATGAGATACGCGTGATTGAGAACAACGGCGAGCCCTGGTTCGTGGTTAAAGATGTTTGTGAAGTGCTCGAACTTGCAGATGTAACAAGTGCCTTGAGAGTGCTTGACGACGATGAAAAGCTAACCCGCTTAATTAGCGGAGCAGGTCAAAGTAGGCTTATGAACTTAATTAACGAGCCTGGACTCTATGCCCTAACATTTCGTAGCAATAAGCCCGAGGCTAAAAAATTTAGCAAATGGGTACGTGCCGAAATATTGCCAACGCTAAGAAAAACCGGCAGTTACAGTATTGCAGGGTTAAACCCCGTAAACATTAGAGCCGCTGAAGCCTTGAGAGACATTGCGCAATCAACAGAAGATAAAAACGATAAAGCTATCATATTACGCGAGGCATTCAAACTCATTACAGGGCATGAACTCCCGCAAAAGAAACGCTCCAAAAAAGAGCCGCGCCCTAAACAATGGATAGGGGAGGGAAGCATGGTTGAGAAGTGTTCATTGTGTGATGCGGACGCTTTTCCCGCTGCGAAAGAAATGAACGGCACTTTCTATTTGAGATGTCCATATTGTGGTACAGATGCGTGGGCGGACACGTTGCAAGAAGCGGTCGAATTGTGGAACTCCATACAAGAACGAAATTATGCGACGCGGCTATGAATTCGAAAATGAGCTTAACCGGCTCGCGAAATACCTAGACAAAATCGGCGTTCATATGCACAAAAATCACGCTAAGAGAACTGAAAGTGGCGTGTATCTGGAAGGAGAACCATTTGATTATGAGGTCTTGAAGGGAGGTGGTGAGCTTCATGTGTTTGATGCTAAAGAGTGTAACAGCAAGCGCTGGAACCTAAACAACGCCAAATTATCGCAACTTCACAATATGCTTGTGTGCCAGAAAAATGGTGCGCAGGCATATTTTCTTGTGTGGTTCAGACTTAGCAACAAGATTATCCGCTTCGATGTTGACTTGATTCAGCAGGTGCTAGCGGAAGGCAAGAAAAGTTTATGTGAGGAGGATGGGAAATTATGGCAATGGACAGAATTGAGTACATAAAGAGTAAGTACAACGTTCTGGATTATGCCCGTGATGTTTTGGGACTGCCAGTTAATAAGAGTGGCGATCGGTGTACTTCAATAGCACCTGGGCCGCATAAAACTGACAATGCGTTTGTAGCTTATGATGACTGGTGGTATGACTTCAGCTCCGGTAAGGGTGGAGACATCATAGACCTTTGCGCGGAAGCTAAACATGACGGGGACAAGGGCGCGGCTATTCGTGAATTAGCAGGCGATTATGGCGTTAATCCTGATTGGGTTGCATATACTGACAAGCTGGAAGATAAAGTTAAATACTGGCATTCTCAGCTTAGAGAAAGTGATTGGCGATACTTGCAGCGACGCAAGATTAAGAAGACCACTGTTGACCGTCTCATGATAGGTTACAGCGAAAAACGGCAGAGGCTCATAATCCCCTACTGGAAGAACGGCTGTGTTGCCTACTGGATAGGGCGAGACAGGAGCGGGGACCCAAAGGCAAGCAAATACGTGAAGGCTTATCTTGACGGGCACAATGAGAATATCCCGTGGGGGTTGCACAGTTTTACGCCGGAGAATTGTAAACGCGTCGAAAGCGAAATATCTGGCGACACAGAGGGCATGTCGAACGACACGGCTTCTATGTCGGATTCGGGGGTGTGCATGTCGTTACAGAATATTCAGACTTCAGAAACAATTTCAAAAATGCGTAGTTCAGCGGATAAGCTGCGGCTCATAAAAAAGTACGCGGTTATCGCCGAGGGAGCGTTCGATGCTTTGAGTTTTGAGCAGGAAGGGTTCAGGGTTCTTTCTCCAATCAGTGGCTACTTCAATAAGGAATCTACTAAGCAAGTTGTGTGTATGTTAAAGCATGTGCCTTCAGTGTTCATCTTATTCGACAATGATAAGGCCGGTTCAAAGTTTACCCTGAATATGTGCATGACGTTGTTTAGAAATCGTATACCGTTTGTGTGTGGCGTTCTCCCCAAAGAGTACAAGGACACTTCAGAATTTTATGAGGCTGGCGGAGATTTATTCACTCTCGTGGACTCTGCAAAGCCAGGTATACCAATGCTTGCGGCACGTATCACTGACAGGGACGAGTTCAAGAAATTCGTGTATGAAGCGGCGCGATTTGTTGATAAAGCTGATATCACAGAATTAATCGAGAACTCCACGCAATTTTCTTCACGTTGGCTCAATACTGTACTGAAGGAAGCTTTGAAGATGCCACCTGAAAGCGTAATTATTGATGAAATGCTCAAGCAGTACAAGCTAAAATATGTTGAGAACATCGGCTTTTACGAATATGTTCGCGGAGTCTGGACTAAGCGCACGGACAACTTCATACGCAGCTATTTTGTAGACCGCCTAGGCTCTTACGCTCAAGGTAACAAGTTGGAAGCACTCCTAAAATACCTGAAAGCAGAGACCACGACGGAGGAGTTATTCAACCGTAGGCCAATCTTCAATTTTCGAAACGTAACGCTAGATTTAGCAACAAGTGAAGAACGCGAGCATAGCCCTTCAGATATGTCTTCGATCCAGATGAATTATGACTATGACGTGAAAGCAAAGTGTCCACAATGGGAAAAATTTATCTCTGAAATCATGGACGATAATGCGCCTAAAATGAAGTTGTTGCAAGAAATGGCGGGGTACATACTCTTTGAAGATTGCTCACTCCAGAAATGTTTTATGTTGATTGGCGACGGCTCCAACGGCAAAAGCGTCTTACTGAATGTGATCGCGGCAGTGTTCAACGAGAAAAACGTATCAAACGTTGAAATGAGTAGCTTACTTGAACCCTTCCAGCGCATAAGCATGATGAATTCGCTTGTGAACATAACCACGGAGACTAATTCAAACGTCAAGGGCGCAGAGAGCATTTTCAAGCAAATAGTGGCTGGCGACCCTATTAACGGTTGCTTCAAGAACAAGGATTTTGTAACCTTCAAACCGCGCTGCAAAATTATCACCGCTAGTAATGAATTCATGAAATCTCGCGATACAACCTACGGCTTCTTGAGACGAATACTTTTTGTGAAATTCACACGTACATTTGAAGGCAAGAGCAAGGATAAGAATCTGGAAAGCAAGCTGAAAACTGAACTTTCAGGGATATTCAATTGGGCGTATGAAGGCTATAAACGCTTACGAGATCAACTGGAATTCACAGAGACCGAAGAGCAAACCGAAATCATGGAAGAATTTATGAAGGTCATGAATCCTGTAGCCGCCTTTATTCAGGAAGAACTCACAAATGAAACTGGTAGGCTTGGCACGGCTGAACTTTATGAGAAATATAAGGAGTGGGCGACAGAAGCGGGGCATGAGAAAGCTGGCCGTAACAAGTTCTTACAGAAATTCCGCCAGACCGTAAAACAGCTACTTCCTTACGTCCAAGAGAAAACTATTGCGGGGTTCCGTTGCTTTGACTTTGACAGGCAGCTTCCTTCGAAAGAGGAAGTTTTCGGATAGCATGAGTAAGTTCTTAGAGCAGTGCAAGAAATGGCATTTGAAGCCGGTTTATTGTGCTGGTGAAGTTCACGTAGAGGGTGGCGACATAACAGCGCGGGATCATTTCAATACATTATTGCAGAACACAGATTCGCAAGTCGCAGCACTTCTTGAAATGTATGAAGTCGATGAAAATTTAAGAGATGATGTTGATGAACGGGCGGCACTTCATGTAGATTACGGCGGATCGGGAGACATAGAAACCGCGATAAGAATCAACTTACAGCTCTTGCCATACATAAATAAGTAGTTCCTGCAAATTTAGGTGCACTTCTTCAAAATAAAAACTGCACCTAACTTTTTTGGCCTAAACATTGATGATTACTTACTTCTGTTTAGGTGCACTTTTTTTGTAACTTAGTTGAATAGAAAATGAAATTTTGAAGGCGGAAGGGGGGTGAAAATCAAGAATTATTGGAGTATATAGGAAAAAAACTGCACCTAAGAATTGTTTAGTGTTCATGCGCCTTTGGGCCAAATTTATTAGGTGCACTTTCTGATTCAGCGCTTTATATGGTTAGATAAGGTCAAACCTTGAGGGAGGTTTACAATACCCCCAAAATGGGCAAAATTCGGTTTACTGACACGCTAAACGGGGATTTTTTAGTGTTCATGCGTGTTTATCTTAGGTGATTTTTTAGGAGGAAAATTTTGAAACAGTATTCTGATGAGTTGTTAAGACTCAATGGCGTTTCTGATGAGCAAGTCAACATTGAAAGTTTTTATCGGACATTAACGAATGGAAATTTCGCTGATAACTCTGTAGACTCAAATGCGAATGTCGCGTCCAGGTCTTCGGCGGCTATCATGCAGGAAATAGACAAACCACGACAGAAGAAATTCGCACTTCAACAAATCCACAAACTTCTCTCTGAATGGCATGATTCAAGCTATGCTGATGAAGTGATTGACAACATTTTGACGGGGCTTCTTTATCCTCACGATCTGGCATTATTTATGTACTGCCATTATTGCTATGCGTACTCGGCCGAAGAAATCATGAAGAAAGGTTTGCCCTTCATTCCGAAACTGTACTCGAGACCGGCTCAACATGCTAGGAGCTTCATAGCTCACGTGAATCAATTCGTGCAATATGCAGCGAATCATCAATCGGGCGCCGCGGCGATTCCTGGCTTATGGGTTGCTTATGCCTACTATGCTAAGAAAGACAATCTTACCCTGAAAGAACGTCAGCAGGATTATCAAGAGTTCATATTCACCATGAATCAGCCTGTGAGATATTCAGCTCAAAGTCCATTCATCAACACTTCAATGCTTGATCATGATTACATGCTCGGACAATATGGCAACTTCACGTATCCTGATGGTAGCAAGCCTGATTTTGAATTCGTCGATCAGATTCAGCGAGAATTTTATGAGTTTTTCAATGATACGATTGACGTTTTAGGACACCCTGTAACTTTCCCTGTTCAGACCGCCGCAATGATAAAGGACGAGAAGACGGGACTTCCAAAAGATCGTGAGTTCTTGAACTGGTTTGTGAAAGAGAATGTGCGCCACTGCTCTTCAAACATTCTGCTGAATTACGACCCCAATAACTTCGCTTCATGTTGCAGAATGCTCAATTACACCGACCC
>CAJOGG010000015.1:0-20209 GCA_905234205.1 uncultured Synergistales bacterium
AACAAAATTGTGTCTATACACAGAAAACTTTACATACTCGAATTAACGCTTCCACGTGAAACTGTTCGGGAAAAACGCTGCTAGCCTCCCTGTAATTAACCCTGCTGCAATGCTCTTGGCTATATCCCCTGGCATTGGCATCAACACGAAATAAATTAACAACGCCTTTGCCCCGAGTTCATTCTCAAGATAATATTTCGACATCAGGTAATAATACGGGATACCAAACGCGTAAATAACAACCATTGCCGCCAATGCTCCAAGCGTCCAAGTTATAAAACAAGGCTTGAATTTCTCAGCTATGTATCCGGCCAAGCAAGCTCCAGGCACAAAGCCAATGACATAACCAAACGTAGGCGAAAGAAACGACGCTGTAAACACAGGCAAACCGATTACTCCCGCAAATATATACACCAGCACAGCAATAGGCCCAAACTTTTTACCAAGCACCAACCCCGACAACACCACAAACATAGTCTGCAATGTCAAAGGCAACAACGGTGTAGGAATCTTTATGTACGTCCCTACAACAATCAAAGCAGCAAACAAAGCACTAAGCACTAAATTTTTCGTCGTGTTCATTGTGAATAATTCCTCCTGTGATATAATTTCATTGTTTGATCCCCAAAATTTATTCCAAAATGACAAATCGCAAATTTTTCAACTACATTTTCAACTACAAAAATCCCTCCTAAAGTTAGACGCTTAAATAACTTACAAAGCTCTGACCAAAAATACTTCGCCAGCTCTCAAAATTTCTTCTTCGCCGTTTTTGTTGGTGATGACTAACCCTCCTGAGTCGTCTATGCCTGTTACGTGAGCAAAGTGTTTCGCGTCGTCCTTTGTGTACGTAATATCTTCTCCAGTTAATAGCGAGCGTTCACGATAAGCCTTGATAATTTCCGGGTCATTGAGGTTTTCTGCAAAATCGATCAAGTAATCCGCGACCCTTGCGCAAAGTTCATCACGCCCGAATAAAATCTCGTCGTCTCCAGTGAAAATTGAGCCAGCTAAATTCGCTACTTCTTCCGTAAATTTTTCCGTTGATACGTTTATCCCAATGCCAGTTACCACGCTTTCAATTTCTCCGCCCTCAATGTTTGTTACAGCTTCCGTTAATATGCCGGTTATTTTTTTGCCATGGAAGAAAACGTCGTTGACCCATTTAATTTTCACGTTGCCTTTTGAGTCCGGGTACAAATCCTCAATCGCGAGACACACCGCCACAGCCGCCGCTATCGTTATCATTTGGAAGCGTGAGATCTCAACACTTGGCCGCATAATCAGAGTCATATACAAGCCTGTACCTGCTGGAGATTCAAAGCTATGACCATGCCGACCTCGTCCTTCTGTTTGATGATTAGCCGCGATCAACGTTCCGTGCTTAGCTCCTGATAGAGCCAATTTTTTCGCGTAAGTGTTCGTTGAGTTGATCGTGTCAAAAAAGATAACGTTTGAAATTTTCGTATCTAGTTTCAAATGTGAGATTATGCCCTTTGCTGACAAAACGTCGCTGAAAGTTTCAAGCATGTAGCCATTTTTCGTTACAGCTTTGATTTTGTGGCCGTCGTCTCTTAATGATCTTATAGCTTTCCAGATTGCCGCACGAGTTACCCCTAAGGCTTTCGCAAGAGCTTCTCCTGATACAAATTCGCCGCGATTAATCTCGAGCATGTGTAAAATTTTCGTCTTCATGTTTGGAATTATGGCACAAGGATTTTGGATTGTAAATTTATTTGAGAAAGTTTAAGTTTACAAAAGACCTCCCCACGAGTTCATGAGGAGGCATTGATTGATTTATTGTGTTATTGCGTCTCTAGCTGCTATGGTTTTCTGAACGATTTCTTCTTTATCGAGCGTCGGGAACTGGCCATTCTTGTACAGCCATTTGCCGTTAATCATAGTGCCTTCAACGTCGGCGGAGCTTCCAGCGTAAACGATATAGGCGGCTAAATTTTCGTCGTTGACTCCGATATAATGAGGCTTATCGAGATTCACCAACACTAAATCAGCTACCCAACCTTCCTGAATCATTCCCTTCTGTGAAAATCCGTAAGCCTTAGCTCCTTCATACGTGGCCATTCTCAAAACTTCCAACGCTGATACGCACACGGGATCCTTGTTCACGCCTTTGTGTAATAAAGCTGTAGTCCTCATTTCCTCCCACATATCCAGCCTGTTGTTGCTAGACGCTCCGTCAGTACCCAACGCCACCGAAATATCGCGATCCAGCCAGTAAGCTAACGGCATAACACCACTACCAAGTTTCAAATTGCTGCAAGGGTTATGAATCAGAGTAACATTGTCAGGAACAGTTGTAGCAGGGTCAAGCCACACAGCATGAGCAAGCGTTAAATATGGGACGTTAAGCAAGCCGGACTCTTCAAGATATTTTTCCGGGGTCATGCCTAAATTTTTCAGCTCGCCTTCAGTTTCCAAGAAGTGAAAGTGTACGCCCAAGCCGTGAGATTTTGCTTCCTGTGAGATTAACTTCATGCTATCAAGCGGCACAGTATAAGGCGCATGTGGGCCAAGTTGTACGGTGATTAATCCTTCACGACCGTGATATTTTTCTGCTAGGTCAAGATTATTCTGGAGTGAGCGTTCAATTTTTCCCGGTTCTCCTGCTGTTATGCCTCGACAAATTGCGGCTCTCATACCTGCGCTTAACACGGCCTCAGCGACTCGATCCATTTCGAAATACATATCAGCAAAACACGTTGTGCCAGTCGATAACATTTCAAGCATCGCGCTTAACGTTCCCCAATAAATATATTCAGGGGTCAATTTATCCTCAACGGGCCAAATTTTTTGTTGCAGCCATTCCATCAACGGAGCCTCTTCGCCCAAGCCTCGTAACAAGACCATAGCCGCATGTGTATGAGCGTTCACGAATCCCGGAAGCACAGCCATTTTTCCGTGACCAGAGATAATTTTGTCGGCACTAGGAGGAGTTTTGCGATACGACCTTTTGAGACGAGCATATGAACTCTTTCAGCCCTTGCCCGTGATCCATCAAGAATCAATACATCTTTGAATAACGTAGCCATTTTATTACTCCTGCCAACTCTTCATGTAATCAACTTGTTCAGGCGTCATAACGTCAATTTCGATTCCAAGCGCGGCTAATTTCGACTCCATGACTGCTTTGTCTATATCTTCAGGCACTGGATAAATCCCGGGCTCTTTGTCAGCAAGTTTATGCGTGTAAACCTGTAACGCGGATTCAAGCTGTAACGAGAAACTCAAGTCCATAATCTCAATTGGGTGGCCATCAGCGCAAGCAAGGTTAGTTAATCGTCCTTCGCCTAACAAATTAATTCTGCGTCCGTCCTTCATCACGTAAGTATCAATGTTATCGCGCAAGTGTTCAACGTGGTTAGCCATAGCTGATAGATCGGGCTTGCTTATTTCTACGTCAAAGTGCCCAGCGTTTCCAAGTACAACGCCGTTTTTCATGCGTGCAATATGTTCGCGTCGAATCACGTGAATGTTTCCTGTGAAGGTCAAGAATATATCGCCTAGTGATGCTGCTTTCTCCATGCTCATGACTCTGAAACCGTCCATTAATGCCTCACAAGCTCTATGAGGATCAATTTCAGTAACGATTACGTGAGCCCCAAAGCCTGCCGCCCTCAAAGCTGCTCCGCGTCCACACCAACCATAACCCGCGATTACTACAGTTTTTCCTGCGACGATCATATTAGTAGTGCGTATAAAGCCGTCCCAAACTGATTGGCCTGTTCCGTAACGATTATCGAATAAATATTTGCTCAAAGCGTCATTGACATCAAGCACAGGGAATTTCAACACGCCTTGATTACTCATAGCCTTGAGTCTCTTAACGCCGCTGGTAGTTTCTTCGCTTGCTCCTAAAACGTTTGGAATAAGCTCGGGAAATTCTTGGTGAAGAGTTGCAACCAGATCCGCGCCATCGTCGATTATTACATTAGGCTTGTAACCCAACACTTTGCGAACATAACCGAAATATTCGTCTGTTGTCATGCCTCTGTGGCTGTAAACGTGAACGCCATTTTTAGCGAGAGCCGCGCAAATATCGTCCTGAGTAGATAATGGATTGCTCCCACAAGCTGCTACAGTTGCGCCTAATTTCGTGAGTGTGATTAATAAATTCGCTGTCTTTGCCTCAAGGTGTAAACAAGCTGCTATAGTTGCGCCCTTGAATGGCTGTGAAGCTCTGTACTTGTTGTATAGGAATTGTAACGAGGGCATATACTGCCAAGCCCAATCAATTTTCTTCTGACCACGTTCAGCCAGGTTAATATCCTTGATTTCATACTCTGCCATAAAAATTTTTGCCTCCTGTGAATTATCGTGAACTAGTATAACAAACACTATTAGGTCATTTTTTCGTGCGTTGTACGTAAATTCAATTCGTGATAATCTTTTCAACCGACAAAATTTTTGCACAAGGAGAGATAAATCGAATTAATGATTCTTAACAGCATAAAGAAGTTTTTGGGCCTTGACCCTAACGAGACAGCACTAAAGAAATATTCGGCCATGGTTGAAATCGTGAACTCTTACGCCGATGATATACACGCTAAATCTGACGACGAGATCAAAGCGCGTTTTGCTGAATTAAAATCTCAGGTACAAGAGAATCCCGACGTACTCAATGACGTATTGCCGGAAGTTTTCGCTATAGTTCGTGAGGTTTCTGAACGCACAATCGGACTTAGGCATTATGACGTGCAGTTAATTGGCGGTATGGCTCTCAATGATGGACGCATAGCAGAAATGAAAACAGGTGAAGGAAAAACTCTCGTTGCTCCTCTTGCTGTCGTGTTGAACGCTATGAAGGGCGAAGGAGTTCACTTGGTTACGGTCAATGATTATCTCGCAAAACGTGACGCCGAATGGATGAGTCCAGTGTACAACTTTTTGGGCTTAACCGCTGGCGTTATTTATCCATATATGCCTCATGATGAACGAATCGCTGCTTACAACGCCGACGTAACTTACGGAACTAACAGCGAATTTGGCTTTGATTATTTACGCGACAACATGGTCATGAATGCTCGTGAAATGGTTCAAAGGGGACATAGCTTCTGCATAGTTGACGAGGTTGACTCGATCTTGATTGACGAAGCACGAACGCCGCTGATAATTTCCGGGCCCTCTGACGATGATACAGAGCTTTACGAACGTGCAGACAGTGCCGCAAGAGTTTTGAAGCTTGGAACAGATTACGAGATCGACGAGAAAGAAAAAAGCGTTTCCATGACCGAAGCAGGTATTCAGAAATGTGAGGACTACCTCAAAATGCCGGGCTTGTTCTCCGACGCTGCACACTCTGACTTGGCCCACAGGGTCGTACAGGCTTTGAAGGCTCATCAATTATATAAGCGCGATACTGATTACGTTGTTAAGGACGGCGAAGTGATTATCGTTGACGAGTTCACGGGGCGTTTGATGATTGGGCGCAGATATTCTGACGGATTACACCAGGCTATTGAGGCTAAAGAGCGCGTGAAGGTTGGTCGTGAGAGTCAGACTCTTGCAACGATAACGCTACAGAACTACTTCAGAATGTACCACAAACTCGCGGGCATGACAGGTACAGCCGCAACGGAAGCAGAGGAGTTCAAAGAGATTTACGGCTTACAGGTTGTATCTATTCCGACTCATAGGCCCATGATACGAACTGATGAACACGACGTGATTTACGCAACTGAACACGAGAAATATAGCGCGGTTGTTGATGAAGTTGAAGAACGTCACAAAAATGGTCAGCCCGTCTTAATCGGCACAACCTCAATCGAAAATTCCGAACGTGTAAGCAAATTGCTCAAGGCCAGAAGAATCCCTCACAAAGTCTTAAACGCGAAATATCACGAGAAAGAAGCCAGCATAGTCGCACAAGCAGGACAATTAGGCGCAGTAACAGTTGCAACGAACATGGCCGGACGTGGTACAGATATTATGTTGGGTGGAAATCCATTTAATGAAGCTGAACACGAAAAAGTTGTGGCCACCGGAGGACTTGCGATAATTGGAACAGAACGCCACGAGTCACGCAGAATTGATAACCAGTTGCGAGGACGTTCAGGTCGTCAAGGGGATCCGGGTACATCAAGATTTTATCTATCGCTTGAGGATAACTTGCTGCGTTTGTTCGGGTCGGAAAAGATTCAGCCGTTAATGGGGAAACTTGGCCTCAAAGATGGTGAAGCAATAGAGTCCCCAATGCTCTCAAAGATTATCGAGAACTCGCAGAAGAAAGTTGAGGAGCTGCACTTTGATATTCGCCGCCAGTTATTAGCCTATGACAACGTGATGAATCAACAACGTGAAGCAATTTATTCAGAACGTGCCGATATAATCTCAACGCCTGCCAACGAAATGCCGGAATACGCTTGGGAAGTCGTTCAAGGAGTTGTTAATGATACTCTCGATAAATATTTCCCCGAGGATAATTCACAGGCTGACCCCGAAAGAGCTGCTGCGAGATTGAAAGCTTTGTTTGGCTCCGGCGCTGAAGGCAAGATCGCAAGTGTTGATAATCGTCTCGATATGGAGGGCATGAAGGCAGAATTAACCGACAACATCAAGGCCAAGTTTGACGCAAAAATCACGGAGCTTAACTCAAACGGTGAGGACGCTGCGGGAACTATAATGCGTTATATCTTGCTCAATATGCTTGACTCTGCGTGGCGTGAACACTTAACGGGCATGGACGAGTTACGACGAGGCATAGGCTTGCGCGCAATAGGTCAGAAAGATCCGTTGGTTGAATATCAATTCGAGTCCTATAACTTGTTTACTGAAATGATGGATCGTGTGAAAGATTCGTTCTGTGAACAGGCATTCAGGGTTAAAATCATGAGCGAAGAAAAGCAACGTGAACGCAAAATGACCATGGAAAAACGCGACTTTCAATCCGGCCCACAAACTCCAGTTAAGAAACTTCAAAAAGTTGGACGCAACGATCCTTGCCCATGTGGGAGCGGTAAAAAGTACAAATATTGTCACGGAAGGGGATTATAGCTTGAAACTGAAGGTGAAAATTTTTGCGGCGATCATAATTTTTGTGCTGGCTAATTCTGCATACTCTGAAGACTTGATTGACGAAAATTTGCTCAATATGCGCAAGGTCGATGAAATGGACATGTCCGGGATAATGTTGAATTACTCGGGCAATGGTTATTTCGTTGAGTCAGATACGCCGGATTTTAACTTGTCACGAATGAAGAGCATGAACCCGAATTTCACCGAACGCCCCGAAGCTCTTGGCATAATCTGGTTGAAACACGTAGCTATATCTCGCGCACCTAATGGCGGTATCGAAGTTACTAGGCTGTATGTTATTCTTGGCCGTCAAGGTTTGAGCCGCAAGTGGCTTACTTGGAATATACCAATACCTTTAAGGGGCAGTGTTGATATTCTTGAATCCGATGTGTATGATTTTAATACGTTGGCGCGAATCACAACTGTTGATCCCGATGACCAAGCTAACTCCGGAGTGAGAACGCTAAAATTTGTGGGCTAATTTACCCGAACAACTTGCGATAAGTGGGCTATGCTGGTTTCAGGAGGATTTGCCGGTATGGGAAGCTATAGTTGAGGTCAACACCCCGCAAGAGATCGACTACAAAACTTTTCCAGCATTGTACGTTCCAGAGATTGCTAAGCTCAAAGACGAGACTGAATATATATGGCGACGAATAAATATTGAACCATACACGCCTGAATCTGAATTAGCTAGATCGCAACGTCAAGGAGTTACTTTCAGCCCAAAGACTCGTGAGGCAGGTTTTGCGGCAGTCCTGAAGGATATTGAGAACACCGGCGGTTTAGTTTCTCCTGCTGAACTTAGAAACAGTCCTATGAAAGTAGTTGAATGGCTCAAGAAATGTCCTGAGATTGAATTAACTGAAGGGGCACCTAGAAAAATCCCGTCTAATATACAAAATGCGGCCTTGACTAAACGTGAGAAGCTCTTGCTTGCGAAATCGTGGCTCAATGCTCAAAAGGTTGAAGCTAACTTAGTGTGGCAATTGCCATTTGATCCGGATTCAAAGACGCCCTTGTGCCCAGAAATGTTTTATAGCCCTGTTTTAGAAGTTGTAGGCGTATCAGGAATGAGCTTTGAAGATATGAAGTCGTCAGCGTTATTAGCCGGCTCAAAAATTTACTACATTAACACTGAAACAGAGAGAATAGGCTCAAGGCGAATTCCTTCAAACAAAGCTACTGATAATACGTTGAATGCTAAAATGAATCTGACGCTTGATAACAATGGAATGTTGAATGGCAATGTGAAAATTACGCTTGGTGGAGCTTGGCAAGAGTTTTTGTTGCGAGGCAAGACTGATTCAGGGACTCTAAGAGGCGCGATACTTACATTATTTCCAGTGCTGAAAAATTTCGATGAAGTAAAATATAGCGTAAAGAAAGATATTCCTGAAATATCGTTTAAAGTCATGAATCAAGTTGGAATTGCCGGGACAGGTAAAGGGATTTTGGCTGTGATACCGTTTTTTGAGCCTGTTGCTATGAGAAAGCTTGGGACTTACGAATCGCCTATAGAGATCGTATTTCCGTTTGTGGTTGAACAGGAGCTGACGATAGCTTTTCCGAAGAACGTAAAAGAGTCATTGCTCTCCAACAAAATAGCTAAAGGGCCGGACAAAATTAATTACAGCCACAGTTACACGAACAGACGCCACAGACTTGAAGCTAAAGCAGCTATTGAAGTAGGACTTCAAACAGTGAGGACGGGCGATGTCTCTACGTTGATAAATTGCTTGGAAAATTGGAGAGCGTTTTCGGCACGTAACATACCAGTAAGATAACGAGGTAAGAATTTTATTATGAATGGCAAAAATACTGCGGTAGAGAAATTAAATCAGGCTTTACAAGACGCCATAAGAGCCCTAGGAGTTGAAGACAATGAAACGGTTTTCGAGATGCCTAGGCGTGAAGGTTGGGGAGATAGAGCCACTACGATAGCAATGAAGCTAGCAAAGACTCTCAAGACCAAGCCCATTGACATAGCACAGAAAT
Source organism: uncultured Synergistales bacterium (assembly GCA_905234205.1). GTDB lineage: Bacteria > Synergistota > Synergistia > Synergistales > Aminobacteriaceae > JAFUXM01. The sequence goes on from CAJOGG010000015.1 coordinate 9,031, forward strand.
TAGCGGCTAACTTAAATTCAGAGTACATAGACAAAATCGAGACGGTTGGAAGCGGATTCGTGAATGTATTTCTAAACGGAAAGTTTTACGCTGATGTTGTTGAAGACGCTTTGAAGCAAGGCAACACTTACGGCTCTGTAAATCTTGGCAACAAAAAACGCGTTCAAGTTGAATTTGTGAGTGCTAACCCTACAGGGCCTTTACATATTGGTCACGGACGAGGCGCGGCGCTTGGTGATTCGGTCGCTAGGATTCTTGAGTTCACTGGCTGGGACGTTCAACGCGAATATTACGTGAATGACTCCGGCTTACAGATTGAGACACTTGGAAAATCCACGCAGGCAAGATATTTAGAACTACTAGGCAAAGAATCACATTTCCCCGAAAACGGCTACAAGGGCGAGTATCTCTACGATATTGCACGAGAAATCATAAACCTTGAGGGCGATAAATTTGCTAACGTGCCTGAATCCGAGAGCCTCGAATATTTCAAAAAGTACGCTGCTGAAACGATAATGGCCGGCATCAAAAACGACCTTGAGAATTTCCGCGTGAGGTTCGATAAATTTTTCCCTGAAGGCTATTTGCACAAAAACGGTCTCGTAAAATCTGCAATGGAGGACTTGAAAGCTCGCGGCTATGCTTACGAACAGGACGGGGCTTTATGGTTCAAGACTGAAGACACAATCGGCGACGACAAGGACAGAGTTTTAATCAGGGCTAACGGAATCCCAACATATTTTGCTTCTGACATTGCCTATCACAGAGATAAATTCATCACGCGAGGCTTCGAAAGAGTTATTGACGTTTGGGGCGCGGATCATCATGGCTATATAGCTCGTGTAAAAGCTGCTATTAAGGCTATGGGAAAAAATCCAGACGATTTCGACGTGTTATTGATTCAGCTTGTGAATTTGATTCGCGATGGAACTTCCGTGAACATGTCAACGAGGGCTGGCGAATTTGTAACGTTGTCAGAAGTTCTCGATGAAACAGGGACGGACGCCGCAAGATTCTTCCTGTTAATGCGCAAGAGTGATAGCAAGCTTGATTTCGATTTAGACTTGGCCAAGAAACAAGGCAACGATAACCCGGTGTTCTATGTTCAATACGCACATGCAAGGGTCTGCGGACTTGTTCGTGAGTACGAGAAACTAGGCAAGAGCAGTAAAACTATTTCGCCTTCACTCTTCAACGACAGCAAAGAAGCACGTGAGCTAGCCAATTATATTTCGTTCTTCCCTGACGAGATTAAGGCGGCCTCACAAACTTTAGCACCACACTTATTGACGAGTTACGCAATGTCATTAGCGGGAGCCTTCCATTCGTTCTATAACTCTAACAGGATAATAGACGCTGAAGACTCACAGGCACGAGTGAATTTGGCAAAAGCTGCTGGTTTAGTCGTGAGAGAATGCCTTGATTTAATCGGTGTGAACGCGCCGGAAAGAATGTAACTATGCCTTCAATAAGGCGAATTATTTTCATAACGCTTGCAGTGTTGGGCTTGGCCTTGACGGTGAGCTATTACAGGTTTGAACTTGACCGTATAGCAGAGATACGAGAGGCTATAGCTAAGAGTGAAGCAGAGTTAGAAAGAAGGCGCGAGAATGTTCGAGTTTTTCGTGAGAAGGCGGAATTTTATCGCACTCAAGAGGGAATGGAACACATTGCGCGAGAACAATATAATCTAGTTGGGAATAATGAGCGAGTCGTTTTGCTTGTGAGTCCTGATGAATATCATGAAGAAGATGAAGAAGCCCCGTAGAGATTCTGCGAGGCTTTTTATTTGTTGTCTATCTGAATTTACGAATCAAACCTGCTCCAATTATCATAAGCGCGAAAATCCCAACGCCCATTTCACAACCGCCACCGCTTCCACCGCTGACGCCAGAACTGCTGTTATTGTTGTCGGTATCACTATCCAATCCCCTTATGATGTCAAGCCATGCGTCACGTTGATAGATTTTGATTGTGAATGTAAAATCGCGTTCGTAATTCGCACTCTCCAAAGTCATTACAAATTTATATTCTCCTGCCGTGCTTGGTGTTCCTGCAAGAGTGATCGTTTTTTGTGCCAAGCTACCCTGGAAATTCAAGCCAGGTGGCAATTCTCCGCTAACAAACGTCCACGAATAGGGTGCCATGTCCCCTGAAGCTGTAGCAATTTCACTATAAGCAGATCCCACGCCGCCATTGCCAAAACGCGGACTAACTGAAAGAGGAGGTATACGCGATGAAGCAAAAGCAGAGCCAGCCGACAAAACCACAACCAAAAATGCAACGTAAAGAATTTTTCTCATTGATAACGCCTCCTTAACATAATTCCAAGTGCTATAACGCTGATAACTCCAAAGCCGCTTTCACAGCCACCGCCGCCAAGACTGACAGTATGATTAACATTTTCTTCTTTCTTCTCGATCACTTCGATACGCTGTATGTTTGTTGTCGTTCTATCTGTATCATCATATGCTTCTTTCTCGGGATCGATCTCGATTAATCCATTCCTGCCAGAAGCTATAGTAACTGTGAAAGATCCGTTCGCAGTTTTGCCGCCAGAATCTTTTACGCTGAGGGTAAATTCATAAGAGCCGCTTTCTGAAGGAGTTCCTTTGAGAGTTACGTACTCATTATTTGTTCCAGAAGTTTGCAAAGATAATCCAGAAGGTAACGAGCCCTCACCAGTCCATGTGCATTTGCCATTATTATCAACAGCCATTATCCAATCCTCATAAGAGGAATTAACATAGCCTGTAGCGAATTTATATTTGATTGACAATGAAGAAGATGGCAATGAAGGATCTTTGACTGTTATTGTGAATGTTTCTGTAGCAGTTGATGAATCTCTAGTCGCTCTCAACGTGAAAGTAAACGTCCCTGACTTCGTAACCTCTCCATAAACACAGCCTGCCATCTCATCATTATCTATTTTCAATCCGTCGGGCAAACTTCCTGAAATTACTTCAACAGAATCCGCTAAAAGATTATCGACCTTAGCAGCAAAGACAACGAAAGGATCTCCAATGGTCAGGGAAAATTCCGTCGGCATTGTCGTTTCATCATATGTATCTACCAGTGTGAGTTTTTTTGGAACTGGAGGAGTTGAGTCAGCGATCTTCACCGTGAAAGTTTCCTCTGCTTTTCCGTTTTCCGCCTCGTACTTATCCCACAAATAAACCGTGAAAGTGTATGTGCCGGCTTTTGTCGGTGTTCCCGATAGTTCGTAGACGTCTTTCGCGGCGCTCAATAATAAACCGTCGGGAAGTGTTCCGCTGTAGTCCCATTCGTAGGAGTTGTAATCACCATCTTCAGCGTAGATTTTTGAAGAGTAAGGCTCATTTGGTTTTCCGTCCGTGAAACTTTCGCTGATTGTTGGCTGCTTGATGTTAGGATTCTTTAGGACTGTTATTGTGATTGACCCCGTAGCAGTCGATGTATTTCCCATAAATGTGTGAGTTGATCTCAACGTTAAAGGGAATGTCCCCGACCTCGTAGCTGTTCCACGAATAAAATGATCGGAATCTAATTCAAGTCCATCAGGCAGATTTCCACTGACTATTTCGGTAGCTTTTGCTAGTCTATCATCAACATAGATACCGAGATTGAAAGAAGTCTCCCCCATTGTGCCGGAAAACGTCGTTGAAGCTACACCAGAACTCAAAGTTTTTACCGTGAGTGTAGAGGCAAACGAACAGGCCGCAAACCCTAAAATCAACGCGATAAGTAAAGCAAACTTGACAAAATGAATTGTGTGTGAAAGGGATACAATTTTTTCGAAACGCTGGTGTTTACGCGGAATTACGTTTGAAAGTTGAACCCCCCCCCGGAACATTACGCATGAAAATCTTCATGGATAAAACCTCCTAAGTGAATTTGCACAAATTATATCAACAGCACCCCAATTTAGAAAAGAATATCCCGGGTCTTATTGCTGCGTTCACTTGATAGACTTCACGAATTAATTTTTGCGTCAATATTTCAGCGGGCTTCCCTGTCGCGTAGATCTCTCCGTCCTTCATAACGTACAAACGATCACAATAATTTGATGCGAGATTCAAATCGTGCATTACGGTTAAACAAGTTATATCGGGATTGCTTATCATGTTCATGATCTCAAGTTGATAATAAATATCCAAGTGGTTGCCTGGCTCGTCAAGTATTAATATCTCTGCCTCCTGAACAAATGCGCGCGCTATTAAAGCTCGTTGTTTCTCACCTCCAGATAAGCTCATGAAATTTCTATCGGCTAGTTCAAGCATTCCTACTTGAGTCAAAGCTTGTGAGATTAATTCGTTGTCGCGATCATTGAAGCTCTCTATCAGGCCTTTGTGTGGATAACGTCCCATTGAGACAATTTCCCGCACCGTGAACTCAAATTCGCTTGGCATACTTTGAGGGACAACGGCTAACTTTTTGCTCACGTCCTTAACGTTTATTGCCCACACGTCTAAATCATCAAGCAAGATTTCTCCCGTTGAAGGCTTGTTCATTCGATATATGCAACGTAACAAGCTTGATTTACCGCTCCCATTAGGGCCTACTATCCCGACTAATTCGCCTTTGTTCACGAAGAGATTTACGCCGCTTAAAATTTTTCCCCACGAGAGATTCTTAACCTGTAATTTCATTTTTGCGACCTTCTACAAAGTAACCACACAAAGAACGGTGCCCCAGTGAAGCCTGTTATTATTCCTAATGGCAACTCACGCGGAGCTAAGACCGTACGAGCAAATAAATCCGTGAGTATCAAGAATACTGCCCCGGCCAATGCACTCACAGGCAAGACGATTCTATGATTGCTTCCGGTTATCATTCTTACGGCGTGAGGAACGATTAAGCCAACGAATCCGATCGAACCACTTACAGAAGTTATAGCCGCCGTTAAAATTGAGGTCATTACGAACATTAAGCGCCGAAAATTTTTCACGTCAACTCCAAGCGCTGTAGCGTGTTCTTCACCCAACAACATAGAATCAAGTGAACGAGCATAAATCACGAACACGATCAACGAAGCTAACACTATCATGAATGGCAATTCTATTCGCCCGAAACGTGCGCCGCCAAGGCTTCCCATAAGCCAAAACATTGCGTTCTCTGCTCCGTTGTGCTTGGTCATGTAGATCATGAAATTTGTTAGGGCGTTAAAGATACACGAGACTGCTAGCCCGGCCAAGATCATTCGTATAGGCGTCAAACGTCCGGTTTTATAACCCGCGATGACAAACACTCCCGCAAAAGCCGCTAATGCTCCGAAAAATGCCATTACGAAAACGTTTATGTAGCCCGTGAGAATCCCGAATACTGCGCCTGTACAAGCACCACTGGAAATTCCCAACAAGTACGGATCTGCTAGAGAGTTGTTGACGAGAGTTTGAATCACTGCGCCGGAAATTGCTAAACCTGCCCCGGTTATAGCTCCTAATAAAACTCTAGGTAAACGTATTCGCCACACAATGCTGATTTCATTTTGAGGGTAAATCGAAGAGTCTTGAGTGAGAATTATTCCCCAAACGTGAGAGAATTTTAACGACGCCGAACCCAACGACACGCCCAAAGTAATCGCGATTATGAGGGCTGCAAATAAAATTAAGACGAGGAACGTAATACGCTCCCCGCCATGAAATTTTTGAGTCATAAATTGCTAGAATAATTCCGGGTAAAACATTTTCGCGAGTAATTCGAGACCGTGAACAGCTCTTGGCCCTGGATAAGTTTCTTCAACGCGAATGATGTAAATTTTGCCTTCCTTCACAGCTTTTATTCCCTGTAAGACCGGGTCATTCATGATTAACTGCTTGCGTTCTTCTCCGTTAGTGTTGCCTGTTTCAGAGATTAATATGACATCTGGATCGCGTGCTACAACGTCTTCCCAAGTCGTCCTAACCCAACTGTCGTCAATGTCATCAAAAACGTTATGAGCGTGAGCAAGTTTTAAGAGTGCGCTTGGCATTGCCTGACCTCCTGGAGTGCGTGGTGGTTGGTCGTGAGCGTTCCAAGTCTGATAGATGAATACTTCAAGCGGCTTGTCGGAGCTTATTGCCTCAAGTTTTGCCTCAACGTTTGCGACTCGCGCTTTCATGCTGGCGATTACGGCTTCGGATCTGTCCTCAACGTCAAAGATTTTTCCAAGGTTGCGAATATCGTTATAAGTGTCTTCAAGACTCACAACGGGCTTCTTCATGATTCGAATCAAAGACTCCGTGATCGCGTAACATTTAATTCCGTGCCTGTCTAACTCGTCGGGCGTGATAGCGTCGGTGACTCCTGCTGAAGGAATATCGATCCCGTAATTGTAGCCTGACAAGAAGAAATCCGGGTTAGCATTGAGTAAAGGTTCAAGGGTGATATAACCTGGGGTAACGACTGGAATTTTTGCTAGGCGGTCAAGATATTCTGGTGAGACATTGTTGTGATATTCGGGGAAGCCTGCATAACCGATTAATTTGTCGTCGAGGTCAAGTGCGAATATTAATTCGATTATGTTGCTGTCACAATTTGTTATGACTCGTTCGGGAGCTTTCTCAAACGTAACAGAGCGATCACCGTTTTCAATCGTAACTGGATAAGCCAAGCACGACGACACGGCCACGAAAAGTAACACGAGCGCGATAATAAAGCGTTTCATAATAAATCCTCCTGTCCAGAGATTTTTACTAAAATTTATCGAATTGCGGCAGGTCTCCTGACTTATGGTCTTGAAGTTTTGAGAATGCCTTCTCGCTTAACAGCAATGGCTTAATATTCTCGTGATACCAATCACAGTAGTGGCAGCTGTGGGAGATTTACACTCCTCTTCCCTATTAAGATTTTATTCACCGATAATTCGTGACGCTAATTATATCGCATGTAGTGCCGGATCAGGGATAACTGTATCGTTCACAAATGCACCACGCTCCCAAGAATTATGCCCGGCCATAGCGACCATGACGGCGTTATCTGTACAGCGTGACAATTTTGGAAGCCAAGCACGGAAATTTTTGCTATTACTCAAAGCTTCGCGCAAGGCACTGTTAGCAGAGACTCCTCCGGACGCTGATACACGTTTTATACCTGTGAGTTTAACCGCTAAATTAACCTTGGCCATTAATGCTTCCGTTACAGCTCTCTGGAATGACGCGCATAAATCATTTACGGGAATATTTTCGCCGGCCTCCTGAAACTTTTTCACTTGCCATAGTAACGCGGTCTTCAACCCACTGAAACTAAATTCGATCTCGTGAGTGTTCTTCAACGGAATGGGAAAATTAAACGCGTGAGAGTCTCCGGTTTTTGCGAGCTTATCAATTTCAGGCCCACCAGGATATTTCAGGCCAAGTATTCTTGCGGCTTTGTCGTAAGCTTCCCCGGCAGCGTCGTCGCGAGTCTCTCCAAGCAGTCTATATTTCCCGAACTCCTTCACTTCTATAATTTCAGTGTGACCTCCAGAAACGATTAACGATAAGAACGGCGGCTCCAAATCCTGCGAATCAACAAGCGGCGCGAATAAATGTCCCTCAATATGATTCACTCCGATTAAAGGCACGCCCCAAACTTGCGATAAAGCTATGGCAGTCTGTACACCGACAATCAACGATCCCATTAGGCCCGGCCCTCGCGTTACTGCAATGAGACTTAAATCTTGGCCACGTATGTTAATTTCCCTCAAAGCAGCGTCAACTAATGGCAATAAATTTTCCAAGTGTTTACGTGCAGCAAATTCCGGGATAACTCCTCCGAAGCGTGAATGATCCTTAATTTGGCTTGATAGATATTCGCACAAGACTTTGTTATCGTTCTCAAGAATAGCTACGCCGGTATCGTCGCAACTGGTTTCTATTCCAAGTGTCAAAAAATTTTTCATGGTCTACATAAACGAGTTATCCTCAACAAATTCCGGCCAAGAATGATTCACGAAATCATCATAAGCATCAAACAACGGCGGTACAACTATTTCATCATTGAATATAAATTGCTCAAAGCCATTAAGCGCCAACTCTCCAAACCACAATTTAGAATCACATTCTCGATTGTGCGAGAACATCAACATTTTTACTTAACATCTCCTAATGCAGAATCAATCCATTGTACAAAGCGCGTATAGCCGTCTCGTAATCTTCATCATAGACTCCGATAACAAGCGTCAAATTGTCAGAGCCTTGATCCAACATTCGAACTTTGATTTCAGCGTTTGCAAGTGCATCAAAAGCTTTTGCGAATATTCCCTTAACTGTTCCCATTCCCTCGCCTATTATCGCGATCAATGATAAATCCTTCTCAACTGTTACAGCGTTTGGGTGAATTGCAGCTTCAAGCTCTCGTAAAATTTCGTTGCGCCTTAAATCAAATATCGGGCTCTTGAGTACAGCGGCTATATTATCAATGCCCACCATACAATGTTCAAACGGGATATTATATCGTGAGAACACGTTGAACATTTTTGCGCCTATGCCTACAAGTTTATTGAGGCCGAATTTAGTAACCTTGACGCATTTGAACTTTCTAACGCCACCTATACAAGCAGCTACCTTTCTGGAATTTTCCGGAATATCCGAAGTTATTAACGTTCCATTGCTCTCTAAGTTGTTCATGTTGCGAACATTAATAGGTATGCCGACGTCCTGAAGCAATAAGATAACGTCCTCATGAAGCATATTAACGCCACCCATGTAAGATAATTCGCGCATTTCGTTGTAAGTTATGTAACGAACTCTTTCAGGGTTTTCGACGATAGAAGGATCTGCGGAATAAATTTTGGCTGTCTCCGTCCATTTCTCATATAAACTTACGTTCAAGGCTCTAGCTACAATTGCTCCAGTTACGTCAGAGCCTCCGCGCGAGAAAGTTTTTATGCTACCTGTAGGCATGACTCCATAAAATCCAGGGATAACAGCATGGTCAAGCTTACCCACTTTATCTTTTACGGCCGCAAAAGTTTTTTCTTTGTTCAGTGTGAAATCGTTGTTGAAGTAAATAAGTTCAGTCGCATCGACAAATGGCCAGCCTAGATATTCAGCAAAGATTTTCGCCATGATGTATTCGCCACGGCTAACAGTAGCGTCAATTTTCCCGAGTATTAGGCAGCGTCTTAGAGCATGAAATTCTGACTCGAGATCAAAATTTATTCCCAAGCCATTTACTATTTCCGTGTAACGATTCTGAATCTTGTCGAAGAACTCGTGATAATTTTCCTTGTTGGCATAACGTGAATGACATATATAAAGCATATCCGTTATCTTGAAGTCCTCTTCTGACAGACTTCCTGGGGCTGATAAGACAATGTAACGCCGCGAGGGATCTGCTAGGATTATTTCAGCCGCTTTCTTGATTTTGCTTGAACTTGCTATAGCTTCTTTATCTACATGAGAGCCTCCGCCAAATTTTGCTACTACTATGCGTTCTTCCATTCTTGATTATGCCTCCTTGTTTAATATGATATTGTCATACAGAGCTTTGATAGCCTTCTCATAATCCGCATCATGAACTCCCAAAAATATATTCACGTCGTCGGAGCCTTGGTCTATCATTCGTACTTCTATTTTTTGCTTTGCCAATGCGTCTAGAATTTTCGTAAAAGTCCCGTGAGCTTTATTCATGCCTTGGCCGATAAGAGCTATAAGTGATACATCATTATCAACGGTCAATTCATCGGGTTCAATTGCATTCTTGATCTCGTTCAGAATATCATTGCGGCGTAAATCGAACATTAAATTTTTCAGGAACAGGGATATTCTATGTATGCCGGTTAAGCAATGCTCACAGGATATATTGCGTTTCGTGAACACAGTGAATAATTTTTGCATGAAGCCAGCGGTTTTATTGACTCCGAATTTCTCAATGTGAATGACTCTATAACCAGTTTTACCTGTTATGCAAGCTACAGGATTGCGTGATATTTCTGCGGAAAGCTCTTTTGTGACTAAGACTCCAGGATCGTCAACGTTGTCTATCATTCTGATACTCATTGTGATTTCGGACTTGAAGAGATGAAATAGTGCCAGATCGTTTACGACTTCCAAGCCCATGTAAGTAATCTGAACGAGTTCAGCGTATGTCATATTTCTGACTGCTAAGGGGTCTTTCACTATAGCCGGGTCAGCTACGAGAATGCTTTTAGGTTCGGTCCAACGTTCAAGTAAATCTGCCTTCACGGCCTCTGCTATTAATGCACCTGTTGTATCACAATCTTCACGCGCAAAAGTTTTTATCTGGTTGGCATTTATTGAGCCATAGAAACTTGGGATTACAGCATGCTCAACGTTCTTCAAGACTCCTGATGCAGTGCTTAAAGTTTTCTCAAGGTTCAGGCTTCCGTCCTTCTCAAAGAATATCAGTTTGGAGGCGTCGATAAATTCCCAGCCTAAAAATTTCGCGAATATCTTTGAGATTAGATACTCCCCGCGGCTTGCAATATAGTCAAGATTTTTGCGGAAGAACAAATTTTTCTTTATGTCAGCAAATTCTGTTTCAAGGTCAAAATCTATTCCTAAGCCTTTAATTATGTCTTCAAACCTGCTTCGAACTTGTGTAAGTGGATCCATAAAATTTTCGTTGTTGACACTATTTGCATGAGCCATACATAATAAATCTGTTATCTTGATGTCGTCTGGAGTGCGTCGGCCAGGAGCAGTAGCAACAGCATAACGGCGTGAAGGATCGGACTTAAGTATATCGGCGGCCTTTTCGATTCGTTCGTGAGTCGCAAAAGTGTACTCCCCGAACTTCGATACAATGACTTTACCCAATGTTTTCATCTCTCTTTGCTTATGAAGTTTGCCATGGAATCTTGCGCTAATTTTAGCATGATGACAGGCCACAAAAAAACCCTCCCGAAACTTTCAGAAGGGTCATTCACGAATTATGATTGACGATTTTTGCTCTATACGTTGAATCTTATCTCTATCATGTCGCCATCTTTCACGATATATTCCTTGCCTTCGAGACGCAAGACTCCTTTTTCGCGGCATTGAGCCATTGAGGCATTGTTAGCTATAAAATCATCGTAAGCCACAACTTGCGCCCTTATGAATCCTCGTGCTAGGTCTGAATGTATGGTCCCTGCGGCGTCAACGGCGTTGCTTCCCTCTCGTAAAGTCCAGGCTCTAACTTCATCGGTTCCGCTCGTGAAGAAAGATATTAGTCCCAAAAGTTTATAAGCCTCATGAATCAATCTATCGCGGCCGGGTTCAGTGATTGATAAGTC
>CAJOGG010000015.1:20220-32080 GCA_905234205.1 uncultured Synergistales bacterium
GGTCAAGCTGTTCAAGTTCCATTTCTGTAGCTCCAAAAACTTTCACGCACTTGAGATTTTTCGCGGCCATTTCTGATTCAAGCTCTTTGAGTTCAGGGACGTCGCCTGTTTGAGTATCGTCAAGGTTCAAGACTATAAGTTCAGGTTTCAGAGTCAAGAAAGCGAATCCCGATAACAATCTCTTCTGCTCGTCGGTCAAACTATATTCGCGTAATGGTTTCTCCTCCAACAAATGAGCCTCTAACTCTTTTACTAGTTCAAGCTCTGTGATTTCTTGGGGCGTTAATTTCTTCTTGGCCTTTTTTTCCTCAAGCCGTGCTAATCTATTGCTGATGACTCCTAAGTCGCGGTAAATCAATTCAGCTTCAACGATGCGCCAATCTCTTAAAGGGTTGATAGAGTTTTCTGGGTGAGGCACTGAATCATTCTTGAAGACTCGTACGACGTGCAACAACGCTTCTGACTCAGATACGAACGACAAAAACGAGTTCCCGAGGCCCGCACCTTTTCCAGCGTCGCGAGATAATCCGGCCAAGTCAACAAATTCAACGTCAGCAGGTTTTTCACTTTTGGGCTTGAAAATTTCCACGAGCTTATCGAATCTTTTATCAGGCACACTCACTAAAGCGCGATTAGGTTCAGTTTTGCCACCTGCATAAGGTTTGACTTCAGCGCCGGCTCTAGTTATGACGTTAAAGACAGTTGATTTACCCGATAACGGAAGCCCTACTATTCCACATTTAAGCATAATTCTAAAATCTCCTCTAGTTTTCGCGGATTACAACCGGCATATTTCTATAAGCGTACGTTTTTAATTCTGCTATGTCCTCGTTGCTGAGTCTTATACAGCCTTCTGTTGCGTTCGTGCCCCGTGAGTCAGGATCGTGAGTTCCGTGAATCCCCATCGAGTCTCAAGAACCATGGTCCATAAGCGCCAGCTATCTTGCCTTTTCCGTCCCTGAAATCATGTTTCCAATTTGAGGCATTTTCGATTGAGACGATCTTGAAATTTCCGGTTGGTGTTCTGTTATCTCCTACGCGTTGTTTGTCGCCGGGATTTTTTCCGACTGCTATTGGGTATTGCTTGATCAATTCGTCGCCTTTGTATAACGACAAGGTGTACTTAGCTTTGTTGATAAATACGTTGTACTTGCCATTGTTTTTGTTTTTTGCCACAGGAGCAGGATTATCGGGTTTTGTAGAGATAATTTTATCGGTGTCAGGATTAGCTTCGGAGGGCAGAATTATTTCACGCTTTCTAGCTGTAGTTTTTTTTGTTGGTAACGGAATTATTATCGAGTTATTTTCTACTGGTTTAAGTTCTGCTGCTGGTTCAGGCTCTGGAGCGGGCACAGGAATAGACTCCGGCATAGGGAGTTTTGCTGTAGTGATTATTTCAGGTTGAGTAATTGCTTCAGCGTCTTTGCCTTTAAGTTGATCAGCATGAGTATATATGATCAAGCCAGCCGATATAACGAGCATTGATAATATCGCACGCATAACCGGGTGAAAACGTTTACGCACGGTCCAACGTCCTCGCCCCTTATCTATCCATACGGTACGAAGTGTAAATAAATCTTTCAGAAATTCACGCATTATTCTCCTCTTCCTCCTCATGTTCAACTCGTCTCAATAAATTTTCCTCAACATCCGAAAGTTTTGCGCGTTCCCCGAATAATAACAACGTGTCATCTTCTTGAATGATCGTGCCGCCTTTAGGAATTAAGAATTTTGATCCGCGATTGATTAACAAAATTGTAACACCTTCAGGGAATTTCAACTCCATAACAGCTTTACCAACTACAGCAGCGTCGGGCATAATGTCAACTTCGCGAGTCTCTTCAGTGCCGCTCCCCGGGGTTCTGTCATGCCTCCCTGACAATTGCATCAAGCCTCAACAATTTCGCGACAAAAGCCAAAGTTTTTCCCTGCAACATAACGGACGTCAATACGACGAAGAATATCAGGTTGAACATGAATTTAGCTTGCGGGTGTCCTTCTGTCAATGGATAAGTAGCGAGAATAATCGGCACTGCACCACGTAAGCCTGTCCATGATACGAATAATTTTTCGCGCCAGTTGAATTTGCTGAAACATGAGCCAATAAACACGGCTAAAGGCCTTGCAAGAAACATTAAGGCAAACGACAACAATAAGCCAACATTTATTATAGACAAGTTCACGAGATCGCGAGGATTTACGAGAAGGCCAAGCACTAAGAACATTATTATCTGCATGAGCCAAGCAAAGCCATCATGAAATTTTTGGAGGCTGTACTTGTACAAAAAGTCTTCGCCACACATAACTATTCCGCAAATATACACGGCCAAGTAACCATTTCCGTAAATGCTTTCAGTTGCTCCGAACGTCGTAAGCACGATACAAATTCCCCACACTGGATATAATGCTTCATTCGCGACTTTTAATTTACCTATTGCCCAACATGCAAAGCGCCCCATCATTAAGCCCATAGCACCGCCCGCCAACATTTGCATGACGAATTTTCCGGCCAATTCTCCAACAGGTACATCGGGAGTCTTAAGCCATGTTATAGCCGTCAAAGTTAAGAACACCGCCATAGGGTCATTGCTACCTGACTCAAATTCAAGCAATGGTTTCAGAGAACCACGAAGGCCGATTTTTTGGGTACGCAAGATTGAGAACACCGCTGCCGCATCAGTTGATGAGATTATTGAGCCAAGCAAGAACGCGTCCTTGTAAGTGAACTGTGGAAGCATTGCAATAGGTATAGCGACAAATATTGACGTAAGCAACACGCCCAAAGTAGATAACACTATGCCTTGAGTTACTACAGGTTTTATATCTTGCCAACGTGTCTGAAAGCCACCCGAGAACAGAATGAAAGCAAGTGCGAATGTTCCTATGCTGTTAGCTGCTTCAGCGTCACTGAAATTCAAACCGCCCGGCCCGTCAACTCCAGCCAACATTCCTATAGCCAGGAATAATATCAAAGCAGGCACCTTGATTTTTTCTGACAAAGTACCTGCTACAAGACTCATGAAGAATAATAATCCAGTAACTAAGAAAGGGTTGATAGTTTGAAGCAAAAAATTTTCCTCCCGTTATGCGTCTTCACATTCTGATACAGCCTCTTCAGCCGACAAGCCCTTGAACATCACGTCCAGAATCCCGTTTGAATATTTCTCGAACATCACACAAGGAATTATCACGCTACGTCTTACGACTTCGTTCGACGGCAAAAGATTACCGCAGTCAATGAAAACTTTGTAACGAATTTCTCCGTCCCTCATGTCGATCTCAAAATTTCCATTACGTAATCCATAATTGGCCCTGCAAACAAATTCCGCTAAACTTGCCATTACAGTTTTGTCATCATTATCGGCGTTCAGTGGCGAAACTGCGTAAACTGTATATGAATCATCATGAACGTAGATATAATATTTCAAGTGCTTGAGTTTGCTATCAATGGTCAACGAGAAACTGAACACTCTGTTTTCTTCATCAAAGCTATATTTCCAATCGTCTTCGGCCAAGAACTCTTTTATTAATTCAACAAGCTCGTCCATAAATTAAAAGCTCCTTTTACAATAATATTGCGATAATTTTACTACTTACGAAACGAATAAATGGCCCTGCTAATAAACCTGTCAACACTGCTCCGGCACTCAAACATAACAACGGAATCTTCATGTTCCAAGAGAGTCTTATGTTAGGTACGCTTGAATAATCGAAATCATTGCCAGGGAAAAACGCATCAGTAACAATAGGCAACAAATATCCGGCTGTCAGTAACGCGCTGATCATTAACACAACTATTCCGAATATGCCAAAATTTCCAAGCTCCAAAGCTCCCGAACACATGTACCATTTCGCCGTAAAGCCTCCAGTTATGGGGAGTCCGATTAATGAGAGTGAAGCAAGCGCAAAACATGTCATCGTTATGGGAAGTTCTTTGCCTATACCTCGTAATTGATCGGCGTAGTGATAATTTGCTCCCTCCAACGTGAAGTAAATAACAACACCTGCGCCCAAGAACAAACAGCCCTTTGCCATAGCGTGAGAGGCAATCTGCAACACAGCTCCGTTGATTCCGTCAGCGTTCAACAACATCATAGCGAACACAACATAAGAGACCTGACTGACCGACGACCAAGCAATACGCTTCTTCAAGTGCTTCTCTATGAATGCCATCATTGACCCCGTGAAAATCGTAAGCAGAGCCATTGATAATATGGTAGTCTGTACCCAAGTCCCGCGCAAGAAATCATCACCGACTACGTAATAAATAACTCTGAACATAGCAATGACTCCAGCCTTTGTGATTAATCCTGATAATACGGCACTAGCAGGAGTAGGAGCCACGGGGTGAGCAGTCGGTAACCAAGCATGTAAAGGAACGAGTCCAGCCTTTGCACCGAATCCTAACAGAGTCAAAAATGTTACGGTCAAGATCATACTTTCGCTGTTCTCGCTAGTTATTCGTGCAATGTCAAGAACTCCTCCGGGCGTGAAATCCATTGAGACCCCATAAACCTGGAAGAAGAAAAATCCTCCTAGAGCCAACGCCGCCCCAGCAAGTGAATACAGCAAGTAAGAAACGGTCGCGCGAATCGCTTCACGTTGTTGAGAATGCATAACTAAAGGCAAGGTCATGAAAGTCATTAACTCGTAGAACAAATACAGCGTCAATAAATTTGCAGCACATGCAACACCGATTAATATCCCGAACGTTGACAGGAAGAACGCGTAAAATCTATCAACAGGAGGACGACGCCTTAAATACTCAAACGCGTAAAGAGTCACTAACGGCCATATGAACGCCACTAAACACGAGAAAGCTCGCGCAGGTGTATCGAGTCTGAAAGCTATGGATAAAGAGTCAGTTATGCGCCACAAAGTTATTAGTTGCTCGTTTGTCATGAAGGCCGCGAAAAAAGTTATCGCAGCTGTTGCGAAAGTCATCACACCAACGTAAATATGCCTGTCCTTGATTATAGGCTGTGAGAAAAGCGCGAACCCCGTAACTATTGGGAATAACACCGGGGCTAAAGTCATTAAAGTGTTGCTTGTCATAGAACGTTCACCCCTCTTGTAATTAGCCTCAACAATGGCACGCAGAACAATCCCAGATAGAAATTTATCATGAGAAATACAAACATTGAGAATTTATACAGCTTCGTAACAGGAGCAGGCTTAGGCGGATTATTTTTGTTGTGAGTGAGAATGACAATCACGGCCGGAACGTAATACAACGCATTCAACACCGAACTTGTAGCAAGAGCAGCCAACGCCCACACTATGAACTTATTATCAAACGACGCTAGAGTCAGACTCAATTTTGAAGCAAAGCCAGCAAACGCCGGTATACCCATCATTGAACAAGCGCCAGCGATTAATCCCATGCCCGCCCAACGATTTACATAGAACGTCCCCATTAACGCGTGTAACTCTTTCTTGTGGCCAGCAGCATTGCTCAAACCTCCAGCCGCTGTGAATAACATAGGCTTCACGCAAGCATGAACGATTATATGCAGACAAGCAGCCGCGATTCCAGCAACGGTATTTAAGCCAACACCCAAGAATATATAACCGATCTGAGCGACACTTGACCAAGCTATCATGCGTTTGATGTTATTCTGCTTCAATGCGTGTACGGAGCCCATTATCATAGCTGCGACTCCCAAGATAAATATCACGGTATCCATTCGTAAAGCGTGAATGACTTCAAGCCCGAAGACTCGATAAAATATTTTGATGATCGTGAACACGTGCCCTTTGAGAACAAGTCCGGATAAAATTGCGCTCGAAGCATTTGTACTTGTACCATGAGCATCAGGAAGCCACGCAGCAAACGGATATAACGCGCTCTTAATTGCAAGCCCTGTTGTGACTAGGCCAAGTGAGACTGTTAAAGGCATTGCATACTCACGTGTGATCATGAGGACTTGAATAGCTCCGTGCATGTTCTGCATCAATAAATGTCCCGTCAAGTCATAAAGCAAGCATATAGCAATCATTACTAAGCCCGACCCTACAAGGCTCATTATCAAGTAACGCAAAGCAGCTCTAGTTGTTGCTGGCCCTTCCTTCACAGCCACGATAGCACAAGCAGCAATAGTGTTAATCTCAATGAATACGTAAGCCGTGAATAAATCGTTTGTGTAGGTTAGAGCTAATAATGAGGCCGTCAATAAATTCACTAGCACGGAAAAAATTTGCCTACGACTTGCAGGAATATCTTCAGCAGTTGATGAGAAATTACCCGTCAATGATAACAACATAGCCACGCAGAACACCAAAGACAATACAGCCTCCAGAGGCCCCGCGCGTAATTCGTTGCCCCAAGGTGCCGGAAAATGTCCCATAGGAAAGTTGAAGCTAATATCTTGGCCCGAACTCGTCAAAGCGTAAAGCAAGTAAGCCGACAAAATTGCAACGATAAATATCACAAGGCACGATAATTTTTCCGGAATGCGTTTTTTTCTAGGCAATAACGGTGTGATGATCGCGGCTATCATTAACATGAATATGCTTACGAACGGGATATTAAACGCTACCATGTTATCAATCATGCCAACACCTCTTCTTCAGCGTCCTCGATCTTGGCTTCAAGTTCCTCCTGCTCTTGAGTCATCTTGAGTAACGCCTCGTCAATATTAAGAGTCCCGTAATGTTCGTAGAGTCTTAGAGTCAAAGCTAACGAGAACGCCGTAACACTAACGCTTACGACAATTCCGGTTAAGACTAAGCCAGCGGGAACAGGATTAACGTAAATTGATGAGGACGTGAGCCAGCCACCGCCAGCTTTCTCAATCAATATAGGGGCAGCACGACCAGCAACATAACCTTTAGCGGCCAAGAACAAATACACGGCTGTATCCATGATGTTAAGGCCAATGATTTTCTTGATTAAATTTCGCTGTAGTAATAGATTTGTGAGACCGATACCAGATAATATCACCGCAGCGGCCTCATAATGATTCAACAATAAATTTTCGAGCATGTTAAATATCCCCTTCACTGAACAATGCGTAAAAGCCATATAGCGTTCCAGCAACGATTAAGCCCACGCAGATATTTAGCGGCAAAATTAATCCGGCACTCAAAATATTTCCGACGACTCCTTTAGGAATTATAGAGTGAAGTTGATTAGCGCCCGTGAAGAACGAATAGCCTTTAGATAGGGCATAGATCATTAACGCCGTAGAACTTGACACGATGAATATACGTTCGTTGAAGAATCTGCGTACACTCTCGAAGCCATAAGCATTAGCACAAAGTATAAGAGCCGTACTCAAAATTGCGCCGCCAGCAAAGCCTCCACCAGCTGATAAGTGCCCGTTAATCACGACCACGCAGCCCATCATTAATATAACGGGAATAGCCATGACAGCTACACCGCGTAAAATCGTGTCGTCGTTTCTGTAAACATGTAATTGTTTGAACTTGTATTTCTTACTGCTACGAGAATTTCCCAAGATCATCAACACACTGACGGCCGCCGTAAACAAGACTGAAGACTCCCCGAAAGTGTCAAAGGCTCTGTAATCGAGAATCAATCCAGCCACGATATTCTGCGCTCCTGTTTCGTGCCAACCATGTTCAACGTAGCGACGAATGACCTCATTGTTAGCGGGGTTACGTTCATGACCAAACGGAGGAAGCTCAGCGACGGTTGCGAGCAACAACACTACGATCACGAGACAAGTTAAGATGCTCAAAGCCGAATACAGTATCGAGAAAATATGCAAACCGTGAATTTCCAGCCATTGATTATAACGTTCCTTGAGCGTAGCCTCATGAAAGCGCGAAAATTTATCGTGAGGTTTCTGCGTGAAGGGCAAGTCAGGCGGTGGTTCTGGTGGGAGAACTTCATTCTCGGGGCGCGGGCCATTACCCATTACCCAGTTGAAAAATTTCAGCCAAATAGATTTTAATTCGTCATTCATTTTGTTAGGATACTCCTTTCGTTACCAAGTTTCACCGAGATTTTTGAGATTGTTTTGTGCGGTCTCGTCTCCGTTACGGGCGGCTTCTTTGAACCACTTGACGGCTTCGGAATAATTCTGTCTAACGCCTTCGCCCTTGGCATACATAACACCTAAAGTAAATTGAGCAACGGCAAGTCCCTGTTCAGCAGCCTTTCTAAACCACTTAGCAGCTTCGGAATAATTCTGTCTAATGCCTTCGCCCTTGGCATACATAACACCTAAAGTAAATTGAGCACCGGCATATCCCTGTTCAGCAGCCTTTCTGTACCACTTAACGGCCTCGGAATAATTCTGTCTAATGCCTTCGCCCCTGTAATACATAACACCTAAAGCAAATTGAGCACCGGCATATCCCTGTTCAGCAGCCTTTCTAAACCACTTAGCAGCTTCGGAATAATTCTGTCTAACGCCTTCGCCCTTGAGATACATAACACCTAAATTAAATTGAGCATCTGTATCCCCCTGTTCAGCAGCCTTTCTAT
Organism: uncultured Synergistales bacterium; assembly: GCA_905234205.1. Classification (GTDB taxonomy): domain Bacteria; phylum Synergistota; class Synergistia; order Synergistales; family Aminobacteriaceae; genus JAFUXM01. The sequence continues at coordinate 28,676 of CAJOGG010000015.1, forward strand.
ACCATTTGAGAGCTTCAGAATAATCCTGTAACACACCCCAACCATTACAATACATAACGCCGGTCATGAATTGAGCTCCAATGTGTCCCTGTTGAGCAGCCCTAAAATACCATTTGAACGCCTCTGCGCTGTCTTGTTCGACTCCTGCTTCTTCATCACCGAAATCATACATAGAACCTAACGTATATTGATAATCAGCGTCACCTTCAAGAGCTCCTCTCTTTACGAACTCTAAAAAACTTTCAGTTGCTGCAAAGGCGTTTTCTGAACATAAAGCGATAATGATACACGCTATGAACTTTTTCATTCTTTTTCCTCCTCGTCTTTCTTGTGTTCAAGCTGTCCGACTTTCCTCAAGGCCAAGAAGAACAATACGCTCGTTACGCCTGCTCCAACTGCCGCTTCGGTTATTGCCAAGTCCGGAGAACGTAACAACACCCATATAACCGCCATGACTAAGCTATAGCTCATGAATATTATTACGGAGTTAAGCAAACTTTTTGTGATCGAGACGGAAATTGCACACACTATCAGGAAAAGTAACAACAGCCATTCAATTATCGCCATTAGAATTTCCCTCGCTTTCTTTGGTTGCGTCAATGAAATCACAGATTAGATTCAAGTTTGGGTTTGTACGGACTTCAGCTCGCGCTATTAAGTGACTAGCTACAGGGTTGCATAGCCACAAGAACACTATCACTAACGCCAGCTTCAACGAATAAACGCTCCAACCAGACAACACCATTAAACCGGAAAGAACTAACAACGCTCCTAACGTATCGCACTTTGAGGCAACGTGAACGCGGTTTAACATTGTAGAAAACCTGAATATCCCGATTGTTGTCGTCGCAAGAACATATAGGCCCGTAATTATTAACCCGCCCGCTATTAATACTCGTATCACTTCGACTCTTCCTCCTCCTCTTCCTTCTTCTCTAAGACTGCTCGCGCCAAAACTACCACCGACAAAAAATTTATTATCGCGTAAATCAGGCATATATCCGCCAAATAATCCTCGCCGATTATCAAAGCCAAAATCGCTATCAACACTATGACTTTTGTACCGACTATGCTGGACGCAATTATCCTGTCAGAGAATCTTGGCCCAAGAGCTGCACGCATTAAGCACAAAAATATCGTGAACGATAAGATACTTGCTCCACAAATTAGCAAAAAATTTCGTATCGTATCAACATCAGGCATGTAATCTAGCCTCCATTCTTGATAATAATCTCTCGAATATACTATTTTGGAGTCCCTTGGCTATCTCGCGGTCAAGAGCATGAACGAGCAATTCATTTCCTTCAAGCGATATTGTGATAGTCCCGGGCGTCAATGTAATTGAGTTCGCAAGAGCTACCCTGGCTATGTCAGTCTTCAAGGGCGTGTTGAATTTCACGAGGCAAGGTTCAACTTTTATCTCCGGAGCTAAAACTAGTTTTGAGATTAACAAATTTGCCTTGATTATCTCGATTAACAACACTATCCCATAAAATACAGCGTCAGGAAAAATTTTCAGGAATCTGATCAAGCCACGGACATTAAGATTTAGTCCTATAACTTTTTGAACGAATAAATCCAGCAACAACGAAATTATTATGCCAGCTATTATGATCTCGAATGTAATTCTGCCGTTAAATATCACCCATAGTAAGAAATATATGAGGCTCACTTACTTACCTCCCCACAAAATTTTGATAAATAATTTGGATTGAAAATTGCCCTCAATTTTAGCATAATGCGTTCATAAACATTCAAAGGAGAATAAATTTTTCATGAGCAATATAAATTTCAATGATCAATGCGTTCACGTCGTCTTTCTTGGCCTTCCTAACGTACCTGGTATAGCTGCGGAGATATTCAGCGCTCTTTCGGAGCATTCCGTTAGTGTCAGCATGGTAACTCAAAACACAATGAGGGGCGGACGTAGCGACTTGTCATTCCTGTTAAGTAAAGATAGGCTGGACGAAATGATCCCGTTATGTCGTGAAGTTTCAGAAAAAGTTGGCGGCCAAGGTGTTTCATTTGCCACTGAAGTTGCTGCTATAACCGTTAATTTACAATCGGGGGCAAATTCTGCTGATACACTTGCGAAAATCTTCAAGGCTCTTGCTTCCGTCAATGCTAACATCGAGATAATTAACTCAACTTTGGAAAGCGCTATTTGTATCGTGAGTCTTACAAGGGCACGCGAAGGACTCGAGGCACTGGAAAAAGCTTTTGATGGGAGGTAAATTTTCATGGAGTTCAAAGATCCTTTAGTGCAATATTTGGGGGAATGGTCAGCCGGAATGAACGTATATTCAGTTGCATTCAGATTCATTCTAGTTTTGATCCTGGCGTCGTTAATAGGCACTGAACGTTTGAGCAAGAGACATTCAGCGGGGTTAAGGACGTTCATAATAGTTTCGTTGTCGTCGGCAGTGTCAGCTATGATTGACGTGTGCATGATCTCGAAAACTCAAATGGGTTTGCCAATTATCTCTGCTGCTTCTGTTATCTCAATAGCAATGATCAGCGGGAACTCGATATTATTTAGCTCAAAGAGTCAGATTAAGGGCTTAACGACTTCTGCGGGGTTATGGGGCTGCGGAATGGTTGGACTTGCTACGGGCGCAGGATTATACACGATAGCTTTGATCTCGTTCGTGGCGTTGTTATGCTGCATATCGAAACTTTCATTGATTGAGAGTATTTTGAAGGACAGATCCAATCACTTTGAAGTACTGCTTGAACTCAAAAACACGTATAACCTTCAAGACTTTGTTACGACGCTGCGTAAACTTGGCCTCAAAATTGATGACATTGAATCGAATCCAGCTTACTTAAATTCAGGCTTAAGCGTTTACACCGTGTCAATAACTATCAGCCAGAGAGACTTTGAGAAATATAAGAAGCACGCTGACATTATCGAAGCTCTACGCTCATTAGATTACATTCATTACATAGAAGAACTTTAGCGCAACAAAAAAGAGGCTCCCGATTATTCAGGAGTCTCTTCATTGATTTATTCGTGGAATATGTCTTTGCTCTCAACAGTCGGTTGTTGTTCCTGACGAGGCTTATTAAACGGTTTTTTATCCCCTTTGTTGAATTTCGGCTTTGGCTTGAACTCTTTCTTGCGCGACGAGGCTCTGAAAGCTTCTGAACCTGTTCCGGCCGGGATCAAGTGACCGATTATGACATTCTCCTTCAAACCGCTTAACGGATCTAACTCACCTTTGACGGCGGCACCGGCTAATACCTGCGCAGTCTGTTGGAATGAGGCGGCACTCAAGAAGCTATCAGTTGCAAGAGCTGCTTTAGTTATACCGTGAATGAACGGCTTACACTCTGGAAACTCGCGCATTCTCTGAATGAACGAACAATCGCGAATCAGGTGGCACACTTCCATTTTTGCATTGG
>CAJOGG010000016.1 GCA_905234205.1 uncultured Synergistales bacterium
CCGCTTGACGAAATTACGAGGCACGGAGGCGAGTCAAAATTGCTTGTCGGAAAAACTAAAGAGTTCTTGCTGAAGAATCCCTCTGTAGATAAATCGACATCTCCCCTTAACAGGGGCGACCAGAATCATAATAAGGAGGGGAAATAATCATGGCTGACAAAAAAATTGACGTGTTGATAATTGGTGCTGGTCCTGCTGGAGTAGCTGCTGGCATCGGGGCAAAACGTGAAGGTGCTGAAAATGTAGTTGTGATTGAACGCGATTGGGATTTAGGCGGGATATTACAACAATGTATAGACCCCGGCTTCGGTTTACGAACTTTCAGGGAAGAATTATCGGGCCCGGAATATATGCACAGGTTTATAAAGCAGGCTCATGAAGCTGGCGTTGAATTTCGTCCGAACACAATGGTATTCCAGATTGATAAAGATACTAACGCTGTATGGACTATGAATAAAGAACGCGGCATTGAATGTTTGAATCCAAGTGCAATAGTTTTAGCCATGGGTTGTCGTGAAAGACCTATAGGAGCAATTCGAATCCCTGGCACTCGACCTGCTGGAATATACACGGCTGGAACCGCACAGAGATTTATTAGCATGGAAGGCTATATGCCTGGTAAACGTGCTGTGATTCTTGGCTCTGGAGATATTGGCCTTGGGGTGGCTCGTCGAATGATTTTGGAGGGCGCAGAAGTCGAAGGAGTCTATGAAGTTATGACATGGCCTGGCGGTTTAAGAAAAAATATTTCGTACTGCCTTAACGATTACGGAATACCTTTGCACTTACAAACAACAGTAACAAAAATTCATGGAACTGATAGGCTAGAAGGTGTTACTGTCGCAAAAGTTGACGATCATATGACCCCGATTAAAGGCACTGAAAGATTCGTCCAGTGTGATACGCTGTTACTGGCAATAGGATTAGTCCCGGAGAACGAATTATCGCGAATGGCTGGCATAGAGATTCATAAAGTTACGAACGGACCTGTTGTCAATGATTTATTCCAGACTTCTAATCCTGCTGTATTTGCGGCTGGAAATGTCGTTATAGTTTATGATTTAGTTGACAACGTTACCGACCAAGGACTCATAACTGGCTCCAACGCGGCAAAATATGCACTAGGAAAAATTCCAAGCAACGTGAAAAAGATTCCTGTTAAGGCGGGCGATAACGTGAGGTTATTTACTCCACAATATATTACAGGCGAGTCAGATACGATTATTTACATGAGAGTTACTCACCCAATCGAAGGAGCTTGCAAGATTACGGCTGAACCAGGTTTATTTTCGAGGCGCCTAAAATATTCAAGGCCAGGGGAAATGGACGAGGTACGAATCAAAGCTGAACAGGTCAGAGCACTTGGAGATAACCTCAAAGAAATCGTAATTGATATTAAGCCGCTATAAAGAGGTGTGATACATGATTGAAGATAGAAAATTTATATGTGCGTCTTGTACAATAGGCTGCGAGTTAAGAGTTACGCTTAATAGTGGTGAAATCGTCAGAGTTGCAGGCAATGCTTGTCCGCGCGGAGAAACTTATGCACGTTCCGAAATAAAAGATCCAAGGCGTTTATTTGCGTCTACTGTCAGGGTTACAGGAGGAAGGCTTCCAGTTTGTCCTATTCGCACGAAGACTCCAGCCCCCAAGGAAAAAATATTCGATATAGCTAAAGAAGTAGCAAAGCTGAAAATCAAAGCCCCTGTTAAGATCGGCCAAGTGTTGATTCATAATGTGTGCGGCACTGATGTTGATATAGTTGCAAGTAGAGATTTAGCTTCGGCGTAAACATTACCCCCTCCACCGCGCAGGGGGATATTTAATCACGAGAATTTACAAGGAATTAATATGGCTACACTTTTCAAAAACGCCAATATATTCACACGAAACGGCATCATTAAATTAAACGTTCTTATGGACAGCGGCACACTTAGATTTAACGCTCATAAAACTCCAGAGAAAATTATAGATTTAGACGGCTTATATTTATTTCCAGGTTTTGTTGACGTTCATGTACATTTTCGCGAGCCCGGTTTTGCTTACAAGGAGACAATTTCAACAGGCTCAATGGCTGCTGCACGTGGAGGTTATACGGCTGTATGCACAATGCCAAATCTTAAGCCAGTACCATCGACTCTTTCACAGCTTCAACAGGAAATCGAAATTATCAACAGAGACGCAGTTATTCACGTTTACCCTATAGGCGCAATTACAATGAATCAATCAGGACGTGGAGAACTTTCAGAGATTGAAGAGATTGCTCCACATGTTGCAGCGTTTTCTGATGACGGGAAAGGCATTCAAGACGAGGGATTAATGCGTGAGGCTATGACGAGAATATCTGCGGCGGGGAAATTTATCACTGCTCACTGCGAAATAGAAAGTGAACTTGTGCCGGGCGGCTGCATTCACGACGGAGCATACGCAAAACTTCACGGGCATATAGGCATAAACAGCGCGTCAGAATTTCTTGAAGTTGAGAGAGATATTCGCCTAGCAAAAGAGCTTGGAGTTCATTATCACGTCTGTCACGTCTCAACAAAGGAGAGCGTAGAATTAATTCGTGAGGGAAAAAAGAACGGCGTAAATGTTACCGCTGAAACAGGCCCGCATTATTTAATGTTCAACGACATGGATTTACATGACGACGGAAAATGGAAAATGAATCCACCTATACGAAGCGAACAGGATAGGCAGGCATTGCTTGAAGGGATCAGAGATAGCACGATTGACTGTTTAATCACAGACCACGCGCCACACTCTGAAGAGGAAAAATCCAAGGGACTTGATGGTTCTGCATTCGGAATTGTTGGACTAGAAACTTGTTTTTCGGCTATGTATCATAATCTGGTGTTGCGCGACAAAGAAATAACACTTGAGAAATTGCTTGAGCTTATGTGCGTGAACCCTAGGAAAATTTTCAACCTCCCCGGCCCAAAATACATTGAGGATAATTGCGAGGCTGATTTTGTGATAATGGATTTAGAGCGCGTTTACAATGTTGATACGAGCAAATTTTTATCAAAGGGAAAGAGTACTTTGTTCGACGGCATGGAAGTTCAGGGAGAGACTGTTGCGACTTATGTAGGAGGCAAAAAAGTTTATGCGCGAGATAATTTTCACGGTTAAGAATAATGAACAGCTTGCACAAAATATTTTCCAAATAACGCTTGAGGGAGATACTTCAGAGATAGCAACTCCTGGGCAGTTTGTGAATATCAAGCTTCCTGATAAATACCTTCGGCGGCCTTTTTCCGTTTGCGATTGGTCAGAGAATGAACTCACGATAATTTACAAAGTTGTCGGCTCTGGAACGGAAACAATGAGAGAATTTCGGGGCGGTGAAAAAATTTCTGCGCTAACTGGACTTGGTAACGGTTACGATTTATCAGCAACGAGTCAAAATCCTGTGCTTGTAGGCGGCGGGGTTGGTGTGCCTCCATTATATGGGCTTGCAAAAAAATTGCTTGCGAAAAATATAACTTCTTCCGTGATTCTAGGCTTCAATAGGTCAGAAGAATGCTTTTACGTGAATGAATTTCAGAAACTTGGCCTCAATGTAAAAATTACAACCTTAGACGGAAGCGCGGGCATTAAAGGTTTTGTGACTGACGCTTTAACAGGAGATGAATACGTTTACGCTTGCGGGCCTCTTCCAATGTTGAAGGCTGTACACGAAAAAGTTCTCGACGGTCAATTTAGCTTTGAGTCACGAATGGGCTGCGGGTTCGGAGCGTGTATGGGGTGCAGCATTAGGACGAAGGACGGCTTCAAACGAATCTGTAAGGACGGGCCTATCCTGAAACATTCTGAAATTTTATGGAGCGTTGAATAATGGTAGATATAACGACAGAATTATCCGGGCTGAAATTATCGAATCCAGTTATACCAGCTTCGGGCACGTTTGGTTATGGTGAAGAGTTTGCGGAACTTTACGACCTAAATATATTAGGCTCAATCAGCATTAAAGGCACGACCAAAGACTCACGATACGGAAATGAACTTCCAAGAATTGCGGAATGCACAAGCGGCTTAATTAATTCAGTAGGACTTCAAAATCCAGGTATCAATCACGTAATTCAAGAAGAACTCCCCAGGCTTCAGAAAATTTTTCATAAACCAGTCATCGCGAATATTTCAGGTTTTAGTGTTTCAGATTATGTTTATTGCGCAGAAAGAATCAACGCTGCTCCCAACGTAGGAATTATAGAAGTAAATGTTTCATGCCCAAATGTTCACGGCGGAGGAATTGCTTTTGGGACGAGTTGTGAAAATGTCGCTGAAGTTACGCGCGAAGTTAAGAAGGTTACAAGCAAACCTGTATACATAAAACTTACGCCTAACGTAACGGATATAGTCAAGATAGCTCAAGCCGCAGAGAGTGCCGGAGCTGATGGACTCTCACTAATAAATACGCTGCTTGGAATGCGAATCAATATAAAGACTCGTCGTCCTGTAATCGCTAACAAAGTAGGAGGATTTTCCGGGCCCGCAGTTTTTCCTGTTGCGTTGCGAATGGTTTATCAGGTAAGCAAAGAAGTGAATATCCCTGTCATAGGCATAGGGGGAATTTCTTCAGCCGAGGACGTTATCGAAATGATGATGGCCGGAGCTTCCGCGGTTCAGGTCGGTTCAGCTAATCTGGTTGAGCCTCTTGCGTGCAAAAATATAATTGATGAACTTCCAAGAGTCTGCGAACGTTTGGGCATCGAAAAAATTTCAGAGATTATCGGGATAATAGATTGAAGGAGGAAATTTATGGGAAAAGATGTAATAATCGCGCTTGACTTTCCAGGGGCACGGGAAACTTTCAACTTTCTGGATAAATTTACGTCACGCAAACCTTTTGTGAAAATTGGAATGGAACTTTTCTATTTGGAAGGGCCGTATATAGTTCGTGAACTGAAAGCTCGTGGGCACAAAATTTTTCTTGACCTAAAACTACACGATATACCTAACACTGTTAAAGGCGGCATGAGATCGCTTAGAAATTTGGGCGTTGACATGGTGAATGTTCATTCTGCTGGCGGAATTGAAATGATGAGGGCTGCTCTTGAAGGTTTGACACGTGAAGACGGGACTCGACCTTTGTTGATTGCTGTGACTCAATTGACTTCAATCTCTCAGGAAAAATTGACCAACGAACTTTTAATCAATGCGCCGATTGAAGACGTTGTGATTCATTATGCAAGAAACGTTTTTGCCGCAGGGCTTGATGGCGTTGTATGTTCCCCGTTGGAGGCTGGAAAGATTCACGAGCACTTGGGCGAAAAATTTTTAACGATAACGCCAGGGATTCGATTTGCTGGTGATTCAGTTGGAGATCAGGCAAGAATTACAGACCCGCGCCGGGCAAAAGAGCTTGGTTCAGATTACATTGTTGTTGGACGACCGATAACGAAAGCTCAAGCCCCTGTAGAAATTTATGAACGTTGCGTGAAAGAATTTTGTGAAGGAGATTAATCATCAATGAAGACTGACATAGCAAAATTATTATTGAGAATCAAAGCTGTATTCTTACGACCTGAAGAGCCATTTACATGGGCTTCCGGAATTAAATCGCCGATATACTGCGACAACCGATTAATATTGTCTTACCCCGAAGAGCGTGAAGTCGTTGAGAATGCCATTACCGAAACCGTAAAAACTTTTTATCCTGACGCTGAATTTATTGCGGGAACTGCTACGGCTGGAATAGCTCATGCGGCGTTAGTTGCTGAAAGATTGAAATTGCCTATGGGATATGTGAGAGGTTCGGCCAAGGATCACGGGCGCAAAAATCAAATTGAGGGCAGAATTTCACGAGGCCAGAAAGTTGTAGTGATTGAGGATTTAATTTCTACCGGCGAGTCTGTTATCGAATGCGTGAGACCCTTGCGTGAAGTTGGCGCAGACGTGCTGGGGATCGTTAGCATATTCACTTACGGAATGAAAAAGAGCGTTGAAAATCTTGCGGCAGAAAATTTAGAGAGTCATTCGCTTTGTGATCTCGATACGTTGGCCAAAATTGCTGTTGATGAAGGATATATCAAACCCGAAGACGAAAGCAAACTCTTGAAGTTCAGGGACAACCCAGCAGACGAATCTTGGAGGATATAATTTATGCGAAGTGTAGTAAGTATTCTTGATTTATCGACCAGTGAAATTAATGAACTCATGAACGTAGCTGATGATATTGAACGCAACCCGGAATTTTATCGCAGCAAATGTAAGCATAAGATCCTAGCCACAATCTTTTACGAACCATCGACAAGGACGCGTTTATCGTTTGAGTCGGCTATGTTATCTCTTGGCGGATCTGTAATAAGCACTCCTGACAGCAAAATTTCTTCAGCAGCTAAAGGCGAATCAATTTCTGACACCGTACGAGTGATTAGCAACTATGCTGATATAATCGTAATGCGTCACCCCAAAGAAGGGGCTCCCGTTGTTGCGGCAATGAAAGCCACTGTTCCATTAATCAACGCAGGCGACGGAGGACATTTTCACCCGACACAGACTCTTGCGGATATTTTGACGATAAGGCGGACGAAAAAAACTCTTTCAGGACTCACAATAGGACTTTGCGGCGATTTAATGTTCGGGCGTACTGTTCACTCTTTAATTGAAGCAATGTTGCGTTATCCTGATAATAAATACATTATGATTTCCCCCAACGAGTTAAAGCTCCCTGAATATATGCGTGAAGCTCTTGATAAGGCCGGCGTATCGTGGCGAGAAACTGAGTCACTTGAAACTGCTATGCCTGAACTCGATGTGCTGTATATGACTCGCGTACAGAAGGAAAGATTCTTCAACGAGGAAGATTATGTACGCTTGAAGGACGTGTATATTCTTGATAGAGATAAATTGAAGACGGCCAAATCAGATTTAGCGATCCTTCACCCTCTTCCTAGAGTTAATGAAATTTCCGTAGCTGTTGACGATGATCCGAGAGCACAATATTTTTATCAGACACTTTGCGGGAAACAAATGCGAATGGCGTTAATAATGCTGTTGCTAGGTATAATTTAATCAGGAGTGAATTATTATGAACATTGACGGAGTAAATAACGGTATCGTTTTGGATCACATTAAGGCCGGCGAAAGTATGCTTGTGTATGATTATCTGAAGTTGGGACGCTTAAAATGTTGTGTAGCGATCATACAGAACTGCCAGAGCAAGAAAATGGGGCTCAAAGATATAGTTAAGATTGATGAATTAATCGACATTGATCTTGACGTACTAGGTTACATTGATCCTCATATAACGGTTAATTATGTCAAGGACGGAAAACTTCTCAAGAAAAGGCATTTGGCCTTACCAGAGACTCTCACCAACGTTATTAAATGCAAAAATCCCCGCTGCATAACTTCAACAGAACAGGAATTGCCCCACGTGTTCAAGTTAATCGACAGGGAAAAACAAATTTACCGTTGTGCATATTGTGACGTTGTCGGTGATAACAAGTGAATTAGAGCCACTAACCAAGGTGGCCATTTCTATATTTTTGCGATTATCAACGATACATTCCCTTCAGTTATTAAAGTATCATTCGTTGCTGGTATAAATATCGTCTCGCCCAAGTTTATTGACATTGAGGACTCATGAAGCCGTAATTTTCCACCGCCCTCGATACAAGTTACAGAGTGGAAGCTATCGTCTTCGAGTTTCATTCTTGCGTCACCGTTCACAAAATCGACCTCGAAATATTTACAGCTAACCTTATCGCTTAAACGTTCGATCCCTTCTGCCTCGTACTTCTTGTAAGTCAACACGTCCAAGGCTTTGTTCAAGTGTAATTCTCTTGCGTTCCCGAATTTGTCCCGACGATCATAATCATATAGCCTGTATGTTAAATTGCTGCTCTGTTGAATCTCGCAAATGAAATTTCCCGCTCCAATTGCATGAACAGTGCCGGCCGGAATAAAAAACACGTCGCCCGCTTTCGTTGGGCAAAAGTTTAGTATGCTCATGATAGTGTTGTTTGCGATTCTTTGTTTAACCTCTTCACGAGTAACATCACGATTGAATCCCAAGTACAACCCCGCGCCAGGCTCCGCGTCAATCACGTACCACATTTCATTTTTGCCATATTCGTTTTCGTTCTCGAGCGCGTAATCGTCATTCGGGTGAACTTGCACGGACAAATTTTGTTTAGCGTCGATGAACTTTATCAACAATGGAAACGCAGAAAGCGGTGTACATTTCCAGCCTAGCACTTGTTTACCCACTACATCAAGATATTTGCTGAAGGTTGAGCCTTTGTGACGACCCGAGGCTATTATGCTGTTACCAGCAGGGTGTGCCGATAATTCCCAACTCTCTGCAATAGTATCAAAGTCGCATTGTTTGCCGTAAATGTCGCGTAATTTCGTGCCTCCCCACAAATAATCTTTGAAAGCCGGCGAAAGTTTTATCATTGAGTCAATTTCTAAGCCTAGGTCAGATTCTGTAACGTTATCGAAATTGTTGAACGTGAAATCACCACCATGAACGCTTTCTCCCACGGCTGTCTCTATGATTACTAAAGGTTGCTCGGATATATTAGAAATTTGATGAGAAATTCCGGCCGTTATGTCAAGATTATCGGGAGGAGTGTAAATTTTGCTTTGGCCGTTGAGCTTTATTAACGCTGACCCTTCAACGATCGTACAATTCTCTTTGCGTTCTTTGTGAGTGTGTTCGAAGATAGTTTTGCCCGGTGAGATTACCACCTTACGAATCCTGTAGCCCTTCTCCTCTAATAGCTGTTCATAGTATCCCCAGTAACGATAAAAAATTGTGCTTTGTTCGCTGAACGAGTTTAACTCCGGGTTATCGTGAAGAATCTGTTTGAGCAAGTGAGATTTTCCGCGTCTGCCAACGTAAATTGCGTCCGAAGTGTTCACGACTAAAACGTTATCGAGGTCATTAACAACTACAGCTTGTTTAGACGCTTGATTGAGAATAACTGTATGAGCACATTCGTTTTGTATTGCTACACCGTTTGCTTGATATTGAGTTTTGCTTAGGTCTTCAAGGCTTCCAACGTCGCTCCATTCAAAGCCTGTTTCGATTCCCATGAGTTTAGTTGTGCGCTCAAATATAGATTTCTCGATTGAGATTGACGTAATAAACTTTTGAACCTCAGCACGATATAAAATGCCCTCCGATAAAATTTCTCGTTGGCTGTAAACTTGTCTGCATTGCTGGAAAATTTCCGGCTTTATTCTTCTTAACTCGTTTATCATTACTCCATTCTGAAATAGAATCACGCCCAAGTTCAAATATAAATCGTCGCGCTTGTTAAGTTCTTTGATGACTCGCCAGTCGGGTTTCTCGTAAAATCTTTCTCTCGTGAAATAACCAAAACGTTCAATGACCTTATCAGCCTTTTGTCCGAACAAAACTATATGGCCCTCTCGTGCGTGATCTTTAGCTTTGAGAATCGAGTCTTTGTAGCTTAAACCTTTGGAGTTAGCGGTGTTGATTAAGTGGTCAGTGGCGACAACGAAAATATATTCAGAGGGTTGTAAGTCAAGGCATGCGAGAATTATTGCGGCAGTAGTTTTTCGCGGCTCCTCCTCGTATATGCAACGATAAGGCACTCCCTGAAAAGTTTCCATCTGGTTAGCAATAATGAATCTGTACTCATAATTTGTAACGATTATAAATTCATCACAGTACGCTAAATTTCTTGCGATAGTTTCCTGAAACAGTGAGTGATTTTTCTGGACCTTGATAAATTGCTTGGGGAAATTCTTACGAGATAATGGCCAGAGCTTTTCGCCGACTCCACCAGCTAACACTAAACACTTCATAGCAGTTCTTCACGTCCTGAAGCTTTCAACGCATCAACGATCTTTTTAACGTCCTGTGCTTTATCCTTCGGGCATACCATAACAGCGTCGGGAGTCTCAACGATCACGATATTATCAACTCCAACCGCTGTAACTGTTCGAGAACTTGAATATATAACGCTATTTTTAGTGTCTATTGCCACGACGTCCCCGAGTAAAATATTTTTGTCCTCGTCTTGAGCGTGAAGTATGTTCATCATGTCCCAGCTTCCAACGTCGTTCCAGCCGCAATCACCTGGAATAACAAGCACGTCGCCATTTTTCGCGCTAGGCTCCATAACTGCGTAGTCAATGCTTATGTTTCGTATTGTGGGATAAATTTCATGCAACACTTCTTGTTCACGAGGAGTATTAATTGCGTCGCCTATGAGATTAAGAGCTTCATAAATATCCGGCGTGTACTCTTTGAGCTTCTGAAGGATCAATGATGCTTTCCATATGAACATGCCACTATTCCAAGCGTATTGTCCTGACTCGATATAATTCTTGGCCGTTTGTTCGTCGGGCTTCTCCTTAAATTCTATAACTGGCTTAACGTCTTCTGCGGCTTGCTTGTCGTACTTGATGTAGCCAAAACCTGTAGCCGGGTGCGTTGGATTTAGTCCTATGGTTACGATTTTGTCGTGGGCTTCTGCGGTCAAGATTGCTGTACGGAAAATTTTCGCTAGTTCGTCAACGTCTTCAATATAATGATCCGCGGGAGTGAACACCATTACGCCATCACCATACTTGCGAGTTATCTCAATGGCGGCGTATCCAATACAGGCGGCTGTGTTGCGTGCAGCAGGTTCGGCCAAGATATTTCCCGGGAAAACTCGTCCTTCGGTTGCTCGTATCATTGCGGGGGCTTGAATGTCAGACGTAACTATGAATATTAAGCTCTTGCCGATAACCATTGACATACGATCTATAGCTTCGTTGATCATTAATTCTTTGCCATCGAGATTTAATAATTGCTTGGGTGTTCGTTGACGCGATAAAGGCCAAAAACGTGTTCCGCCTCCGCCCGCCATAATTATTCCGTAGTGATTCATTTCGTGCTTTCCTCCTCCTGTAGCGCCGATAAAATTTTTTCCGCCAACTTTTGACCAATGCCCGGGACTTTTTGCAGCTCTTCAGGACTCAACGCCGCAACTTTTTCAGCACTCCCGAATTTAACGAGCAGCTCCGTAGCTTTCTTCTTGCCTATTCCAGAAATATCGAAGAGCTTTGAATGTCTCATGCGCTTTTCCCTAGCGTTTCTGTGAGTCGTAATTGCGTACCTGTGAACTTCATCGCGTAACCTCTGAAATAATTGCAAAGCCGGATCATCGCGTTCAAGCCTCAAAGGTTCGTTTGGTTTACCTGGCAAAAAGATTAACTCCTCACGTTCAGCCAAAGCTATCAATGGAAGTTCAAAGCCTAATTCCTGCAAAGCCTTCTGCGCATATTCAAGCTGTATTGGGCCTCCGTCGATTAATGCTAATTGTGGTGCTGGCTCGGTGTTGTCAATAACATGGGAGTAACGTCGTTTAACAGTCTCGTAGATTGATTGAAAGTCGTTGATTTCCCCGTCATTGAGCGAACGAATCTTGAAGCGGCGATATAAATTTGGGCTTGGCCTTCCTTGTTCAAAGACTATACAGCAGCCGTAAGTATCATGCCCGTGAGTGTGTGAAATGTCGAACGCGTCAATTCTCCATGCCAAAACTTCTAAGCCTAATAACTCCTGAACGCGATTCAACACTTTCCAAGTTGCGTTGTCTAAATCCTCCTGTAAAGCTGACGAAATTTTTTGCCGCGATAATCTCCATATAGCCCGGACTGTATCACGATAGTAAGCTGCTTTCTCGAACTCAAGATTTTTCGCCGACTCGTTCATTCGCTTCTTCAAACGAGCAACCAACTCCGCCGATTTTCCCTCAAATAACAAAACTATATCCGCAACCCTTTCACGATATTCATCACGAGTACACAACGCCGCACAAGCTCCCATTGAGTGCCCTAAATTATATTCAACGCAAGGACGCTTATTTTTGTTGGGAGTGATTCGGGATTTGCAAACTCTTAACGGAAAATAACGTTCAGCCAGTCGCATTAGGTTTCTTATGTTTCCAGCGTCAACGAATGGGCCAAGATATAACGCATTGTCTTTAGCTTTGTGCCTTGTAATTTCAACGCGCGGGAAATCTTCATCAGTGATCTTTATATAAGGATAACGATCGCTCATTTTCAGGGCTATGTTGAAGAATGGGGAGTAACGACGAATCAATTTAGCCTCAACGATTAAAGCCTCTGCTTCTGATTCTGTGCGTATGATGGAAATATCCTCGATGAGTTCGACGAGTTTATTAAGCCTTGGTGATAAATGGTGACGAAAATATGACGAGACCCTGCGCTTGAGTTTGATAGCTTTTCCGACGTAAATTATTTTGCCCTCAGAGTCTCGCATCAGATACACGCCTGGACGTTCCGGTAAAGTTTTGAGTATGGCTGCGATTTTTTCCTTCATAATGACGAAATTATAAACGCTACTTTTCGCTAATGACAACTTCCCCCGCTTTCACAGAATGAGTCAGCCAAACATTGCCGCC
>CAJOGG010000017.1 GCA_905234205.1 uncultured Synergistales bacterium
AAGGTCGCGTCACCTAATGAGCCTATGACGATCTTAAAGACGAGATTTATTCGAGAGAATTACCCGGATATTATAGGCATTGGCGGCGATATGGACTTCTCGAACTTTCAGGACGCGAAATTACTTGCAGATGTTTCAGGTTATAAAGGGTTATCGACAATCAAGAAAGCATATATTGACATTATTGAAGGGCTTGAATTTGTCCCGACGCCTGGAACTTTCGGAGTCCCTTACATGGCAAACGCTGCGGGCATTCTCTACAACAAAGATATTTTTGACGCTCACGGTTGGACGATCCCGGAGTCTTGGCCAGAATTTATCAAGTTATGCGACGATATTCAAGCAGCAGGGATTCGGCCTCTATATTTCGGCTTCAAGGATACATGGACGACTTTAGCTCCGTGGAACGCTCTTGCGGTTGGCCTAGCTCCTGCCGATGTATGCCAGCAAGTTAATCTCGGTAACACTACATTCACGGAAAAATATCACGAAACAGCCGAGAAAATTTATGCTATGCTCAAATACGCTGAAGAAGGTCCGTTTGCTTATGGTTACAATGACGCTTGCACAGCCTTTGCCCGTGGTGAGTCAGCTATGTATGTAATCGGAAATTACGCTATCCCGCAAATACTTTCAGTCAATCCCACTATGAATATTGATTCGTTCGTTATGCCAGGGAGTGAAGACCCCAACGGCCAGACATTGAACAGCGGTGTTGACCTTATGTTTTGCGTTATGGAAAACAGCCCTAACAAGGCTGCGGCTTATGAAGTTCTTGATTTCCTGCTTGCCCCGGAAAATATTCAGCTCTATGTTGATGCCCAAAACTCCGTGCCATGCAAGACAGGCGATTTCAAGCTTACCCCCATGCTTAACGGCATGAGAAAGTATATTGACGCTGGAAAAATGGCCGACTATCACGATCATCATTATCCTTCAGAAATGGCAGTAGATGCTCAAATTCAGACGTACTTGATCAACGGCGATATTAATCAGTTCCTGGCCAAGTTCGATAAAGATTGGGTACGTTACAACAGGGATATTATTAGCAAACTGCAAAAGTACAACGCTTCACATTAACGCTAAAGGAGGTATAAACATGAAAAGTCAAAACGAGAGAAAACGCACTTTCTTGTTAATCGCTATTCCGATTCTGTTATTATTCTTCGGGTTCAACACTCTGCCATTGCTTCGCGGTTTTATCTACAGCTTCACGAACTTTAGGGGCTATGGCTCATATGATTGGGTGGGCTGGAGAAATTACATTGATCTCTTCACAGATACAAGGGTCGGAAATTCGTATTGGTTCACATTCAAGCTGGCATTGGTCGCTACGATACTGATTAATATTTTGAGTCTGATAATGGCCTTGGCACTCAACAGCAAAATACGTTTCAAAAGTTTCTTACGAGGAATGTATTTTATCCCGAATATCTTGGGCGCGTTGGTTGTCGGTTATATATTCAGCTACATATTCACGTACATTTTACCGGCTCTGACTCATGCTGCGAGTATGTTGGCAAGCAAAACTTGGGCATGGGTTGCGATCGTTATAGTATGTGCGTGGCAGTCAATCGCTATGAACACGTTGATTTATATTTCGGGTCTCCAGACAGTTCCGGAAGATGTCTACGAGGCCGCATCACTTGATGGTGCTACGGGCTGGAATAGGTTCCGCTATATCACGTTCCCGTTGATAATGCCGTTCTTCACAATTAACATGGTCTTATGCATGAAGAATAACTTAATGGTGTTCGATCAGATCATGGCGTTGACGAAAGGCGGCCCCGCTCAAAGCACTGAATCAATTTCCTACTTGATTTACAACAACGGTATGAACGGCGGGCAATTCGGTTTTCAGAGTGCTAATGCTGTGATATTTTTCATAGTAATAGTCGTAATTTCCGTGCTTCAGTTAAGATTTCTGAACAAGAGAGAGGAGCAGCTGTAACCCATGGAAGATATAAAAGTTAAAGAAAGATTTAATTGGCCCGTAACGATATTATTATTGCTTGGCCTATTTACCGTTTTGTTCCCGCTGTACATGACCATAGTAATCGCCTTCAAGCAGCCTAGTGAAATGACGAATAACGTTGTAGGACTTCTGTCATTCCCGAAGTCATGGAGCTTTGATAATTTCCGCGAGGCAATGAGAGTTACAGATTTCTGGCGATCATTATTCAATAGCTTCTTGATTACTGCCGTAACTATGGTAATTTCGATCGTGATTCACTCGTTGATGGGTTATGCAGTTGCTCGTAACATGAACACGAATAGATTTTACAGGTTCAGCTACTACTATATTGTAAGCGGAATGTTTGTCCCGTTTGCGATTTTGATGATGCCACTTGTAAAACAGACTGCTCAACTTCATATTGATAACGTCTTTGGGGTAATAGTCCTCTATGTTGTGTTCTATATGCCAATGAACGTTTTGCTTTATGCTGGTTACCTGAAGAATATTCCCATAGCGCTTGAGGAAGCTGCACACGTTGACGGGGCATCGACTTGGACGACGTACTGGAAAATTATATTCCCGTTAATGTGGCCTATGCATGCTACTGTTGCAGTATTGACGGCTCTTGGCACATGGAACGACGTAATGACTCCTCTTGTAATCATGTCAGGGAGCGGCATTAATACTCTTCCACTTGCTCAGCTTAACTTCCAAACTCAATTCGGAACAAATTACAATCTTGCGTTCGCGTCATACCTTCTTGCTTTGTTGCCTATGTTAATATTCTATCTCGTTGCACAAAAGCAAATAATCAACGGCGTAATAAATGGAGCAGTGAAATAAATATATGTCAATCGAATACGATAACAACACTAGAATTTTTACTCTACACACAAATAATTCGACATATCAGATGCAGGCAGATAGCTTCGGTTATCTGCTTCACCTGTATTATGGGAGAAGGGCTAATGGATTTGCTAATTGGGAATTAACTTACGCGGACCGTGGATTTTCAGCCAGTCCATATGATGCAGGCAATGATCGTACATATTCGCTTGATGTTTTGCCACAGGAATTTCCGTCACAAGGCACAGGCGATTATCGAAATACTATGCTCGAGGTACGAGACTCTGAAGGAGTTTATGGGTGTGATTTGCGTTATGACGGCTATGAGATTCGCGACGGTAAATACTCATTAAACGGACTCCCCGCTGTATATGCTAATCATAATGAAGAGGCGCAGACTTTAATAATCACGCTTAAGAATGAACGGCTTAATCTCAGCGTAAAACTTTTATATGGCGTATTACCAGATAAGGACATCATAACCCGCAGCGTCATTATCAAGAATGAAGGCACAAAGAAAATCACGGTTATGAAGCTTTGTAGCGCATGCCTTGATTTCACACACGGAAGCTTTGATTTAATTACGTTTCACGGCCACCACATGATGGAACGACAGTTTGACCGCCAAGAAGTTCATCATGGTTCCAGCTTAATCGGCAGTCGTAGGGGAATGTCTTCCCACCAGTATAACCCGTTTCTAATTCTTGCTGATCATGACACTACGGAAAAATCTGGACGTTGTTGGGGTATGCAATTCGTATACAGCGGAGGTTTTGAGGCCGGGGCAGAGCTTGACCAGTTTAATCAAACACGCGTATTTATGGGATTGTCGCAGGAAAAATTTGCTTATGAGCTTGAGGCAGACGAGGAAATTATCGGGCCAGAAGTTATTATGACGTTCAGCAATGAAGGATTCGGTAAACTATCGCAGAATTATCACGAGTGTATCAGAGAAAATATTCGCAGAGGAAAATTCAGAGACGCAGAGCGTCCTATAGTTTTAAATACTTGGGAAGCGTTATATTTTGACTTCAATGGCAAAAAAATTATGGAGGTTGCACGAGAGGCCAAGGAGCTTGGAATTGATATGCTTGTAATTGATGATGGCTGGTTCATGAATCGTAACGATGATTGCAGAGCGTTAGGAGATTGGACGGTTGATGAATCAAAATTGGGCTGCTCATTAGGTGAACTTGCGAATATGATAAATGAGTTGGGGCTGAAAGCTGGATTGTGGGTTGAGCCTGAAATGATAAGTGAAGACAGCAGATTGTATCGTGAGCACCCTGACTGGGCAATGATTATACCGAACGAGAAACCTACACTTGGCCGAAATCAATTAGTGTTAGACCTGTCGCGCAACGATGTCAGGGAATATATCTTCAACGTAATATCAAGCATACTTGAACAAGCCAATATTGAGTATCTCAAATGGGATTATAACCGCTCAATCAATGAAGCATTCTCACACGAGACTGACAACGGAAAAACAATGTATGATTATATGCTAGGCTTGTACGAAATTCTCGAACGCATAAATTCATGTTACCCCAATGTTCTTATTGAAGGTTGCGCGGGTGGTGGAGGACGCTTTGATGCTGGAATGCTTTACTATACTCCGCGAATTTGGTGCAGTGATAATACTGATGCTATAGACCGTCTAAAAATTCATTACGGAACTTCTTTCGGGTATCCGGCCAGTGTTTTAAGTGCTCATGTATCTGTTTGTCCCAATCATCAAACCGGAAGGATTACACCGTTAAAGACTCGTTATATAGCAGCAATGAGCGGAGCTTTCGGCTATGAACTTAACCCTAGTTTTCTTAGTGCCGACGAGAAGCAAGAAGTCATTAGTCAGATTGAGCAGTATAAGCAGAATAGCAAGATTATTAACGAAGGTCTTTATTACAGATTGAGCGCCCCTGATTGCGAAACGTTCTGTGCCTGGGAATATATATCACGGGACGGAAGCAAAATATTACTAAACGTAATAACGCTGTTGAATCACGGGAACATGTCGCAAATATACGTTACACCAAAAGGCTTGACCCCAGGAGCGTTTTATCGTGATATTGAGAGCGAGAAAATTTATGCTGCCGATATATTAATGGACTCTGGTTTTCCGTTGAAGATGCC
This sequence comes from uncultured Synergistales bacterium, assembly GCA_905234205.1. Classification (GTDB taxonomy): domain Bacteria; phylum Synergistota; class Synergistia; order Synergistales; family Aminobacteriaceae; genus JAFUXM01. Next base: position 4,940 of record CAJOGG010000017.1, read on the forward strand.
TACTCGGGATTTTGAAGGCTATATATTTAGATTTGAGAGAATACAATGATCAATAGACGGCCAGGAGGGGAATTATATACTTATACGTCATGCGAAGTACTGTATCAATTACCCAAGACAGTTACTCTATCACCAGCTCTTGCGGATCCAGCTTCAAGGACTTTCGCGAAAATCCCCTCCCTAGGCATAACACAATCTCCGGTTAACTCACGAATAGCACAAGAAGCATGACACTCCTTGCCAATTTGAGTAACTTCGCATAACGCAGAGCCAATTTTAAGTTTTGTAGCTACAGGCAGTTTATATAGGCATAACCCCTCTACTAAAATATTTTCGGCAAAAGCTCCAGCAGGTAGGTTAATTTTGACTTTCTCCTGAACTTTTTGAACGCTCTCAACTCCAAGCAGGCTAATTTGTCTATGCCAGTTCCCCGCATGAGCATCGCCTATGATTCCGTAATCAGGTTTCATTTCTATAGCGTCCACTGAAAATTTTTGAGTGCCTTTTTGGGTGCTTATGTTGACAGAACGAATAATCCCGAACTTTTCCGCACAGTCCGCTGATCCTGAAGATTGCAACATTTCCACACCGTGGTGAATTGCGTGAATGACTGCCGCAAGATTTTCTGTTGAGGCTTTTCGGCTTCCTGGAAGGTTAATTATTAAAGTCGTGCCTCTAATCCCGGCTTCCTCACGAGAAAGACAGGCGCGCGGAGTAATTTTGAGGCTAGCTGCTCTCATTGCTTCTGGTATTCCTGGTGCTCTGCGTTCGATTACTGCTAACGTTGCTTCAGGAGTTATATCGCGAGATGAAAAACCTGTGCCGCCAGTTGTCAATACAAGAGGAATTTTTAGATCGTCAGCACAACGAATCAATTCCGCTTGAATCTTTATAGCTTCGTCCGGCAAAATTGCAGTATAAACCACCTGCCAGTTTTCACTTTCAAGCATTTCCTTTAACGCGGGACCGCTAGTGTCCTCTCGTTCGCCTCGTGAAGCTTTATCGCTGATCGTTAAAATTGCTGCTCTAGTATCCATTTAAGTTCTTTCTCACTCTCTATGATAATCTCCGTGAAGTCCGCCTGTTTTACTGACGAGTCTAATATCCGAGATAACAATATCTCTCTGTACTGCCTTGCACATGTCATAAACGGTCAAAGCCGCAATAGAAACCGCGGTCAAAGCCTCCATTTCTACGCCCGTTTTTCCTTCGCAGCTAATCTCCGCTGAAATTTCAACCGAGCTCCGTTTTTCGTCAAGCCATAATTTAAGCTTCACGCCCTCAATCTGAATGCTATGACACATGGGAATTATATCCGGAGTACGTTTTGCCCCCATTATCCCAGCAACCTGCGCAACTGTCAGAACGTCTCCTTTTTTCATGCCTCCTGTGCTTATAAGCTCAAAAGTTCTCTTGTTGATAATGACTCGTCCTGCTGCTTTAGCTGTTCGTTGAGTGATTGATTTTTCTCCCACGTCAACCATTTTTGCCCGACCCGTTTCATCAAAATGTGTGAAGTCTTCATTCATGTTGCTTATTGTATCAGATAAGTGATTTTCTCTCAGCCTCCTATTTCAAACATTTTGCGATATTCACTTACAAGTTCTTCATTCTCAAAGCTATGGGCTTGCGGTTTTGCCTCTATTGCTGTGCGAATGGTCAACGCTAATTTTTCAGGACGATCTATTTTGTTGGTCTCTCTAAGTATCTTACGGAGATCGAAATTTTTCGCAAAGCATAAACAGGGTTTCAACATTCCATTTGCAGTTAGTCTAATTCGATTACATGAGCCGCAAAATTTTTTGTTCATAGCACTGATAAAACCAACACAGCCCAAAAAACCTGGTATCTTGAAATATACGGCAGGGCCATTCCCGTGAATACTTGTATCAGGTGTAATAGCTGGATATTTACCACGAATTTTAGCGAGCAGTTCTTCATTATTGACAGAGCGAAAATTTTTTGCCTCACCGATCGGCATCATTTCAATAAAGCGGACATCAATCGGTCTATCTTTAGCTATGTTCAAGAGTGCTTGCCATTCATCGACGTTGCAATTTTCTTGAAGCACCGAGTTAATTTTGACTTGAAGTCCGGCCGAAAGTGCTGCATCAATTCCGGCTAAAACATTATCAAGCTTATCGAAACCAGTAATTTCACTAAAAACTTTTCTGTCTAGGCTGTCAAGAGAAATGTTGATAGCTTCCAACCCCGCATCTTTCAAATTTTTGGCATATAGCGTTAGTAAAGCTCCGTTTGTTGTCATTGTTATATGTCTAATGCCTGGAATTTTTCGCAACTCCTGAACAAGCCATGTTATTCCCTGTCTAACTAATGGATCACCGCCCGTAATCTTCAGCTTTGATATTCCACATTGCGCTGCAATCGTAACAATTTCGATAATTTCCTCATAAGTCAATATATCGCTCATTGGACTCGTTTGAATCCCCCGAGGCATACAGTAACGACAACGAAAATTACATCTGTCAGTCACGGATATTCGCATGTAGTCAATTTTGCGGCCAAAAGAATCTTGCATGTTGATTACCTAAATACAACGTTTAGATCAGCTAAGAATTTTTGTCTGGTCTGTGCCGTCGCCTTCAAACACGAGATACTCATCAAAGTCAAGCCATATTTTTGAGGCTATTGCTATTTGTCCGTAAGTGTGTCCAGCCGCAATTACTCGTATTTGTGTCCCGTCAATGTCAACTCGGCAATCATTAACATCACCCAAGTAATAAGCCTGCGTCAATGTTCCACGTAAGACTCCTTTATCCGTTCTCATAGTTATATTGTCAGGTCTAACAGCTACGACAACTTGGCCGCGTTTATCTCCGGAATAAAACATACTTTGACCGCCTGAAAATTCGATTTTGCCTTCTGAAGCTGTACCGTGTAAGAAATTTATCTTGCCTATGAAATCCGCCACAAATTGATTCACGGGGTTGCGATAAATATTCATGGGGGTGTCAACTTGTTGAACTACGCCTTTATTGAACACGATTATACGATCACTCATAGCCATTGCTTCTGTTTGGTCGTGAGTTACATATACAACCGTTATCCCGAACTTTTTCTGCACGTCCTTAATCTCAAAGCGCATTGATTCACGTAATTTAGCGTCTAAGTTGCTCAAAGGTTCATCAAGCAATAAGACTCGCGGATTACTCACCAACGCACGGCCAAGAGCTACACGTTGCTGTTGACCTCCTGATAACTCGTTGGGCATTCGTGAAATATATTGCGACAAGTGAACGGACTCGAGAATGTTTTCTACACGTTGCTTAATCTCATTACGTGAGACTTTCTGAATCTTTAACGGGTAAGCTACGTTATCGAATACATTCATGTGAGGCCAGACCGCATAAGACTGAAAGACCATGCCTATATTTCGTTCATTAGGAGGAATGAATTTACCGGAGCCGCTCACGATAACATCATCAAGCTTTATTTCGCCCGTCGTAGGTTTCTCAAAGCCCGCGATCATTCGTAACATTGTCGTCTTCCCACAACCTGAAGGGCCAAGCAGTGTAACGAACTCTTTATCGGCAAAAACGTTGCTGAACTCCTGAATAACTTGTACATTCCCGTAAGATTTTGTGATTTTGTTAAGCGTTATTGATGACATTAGATCGAAAACTCCCCTTTCGTTAATTTATTGAGCAGCCAATTTACGATCACTACCATTATAAGAATCCCCGTTGCTATTGCGCTGGCTGTCTGTTGGCTGTGATAGGTCTGATACGTGAATAACTCGTAGCCTATAGTCTTGGTGTCAGTTGAGTATAAAAGCGTTGACATAGTTAACTCGTAAAAGCTCGGCATGAAGATTAAGAACCACCCCGCAACAACCGACGGAGCTATTAGCGGTAAGGTTACGTCCTTGAAGCCTCGTTGCCATTCAGCCCCGGAGATCAAAGCAGCTTCCTCAAGTGAAGGGTGTATCTGACTCATTGCAGACACTACCGTACGCATTCCCATTAATAAATATTTCACCATGTAAGCTACTATCATGATTGTGAGTGTGTTGTAAATGTTTATGCCAAAACGTCCCGACATCGTCATTATTAACGCCAACGCTATAACCACGCTAGGAGTCCCGCTCCCTAACGTTATCAGGAAATCCGGAATTTGTCGTCCTTTTGCTTTCGTTCGAGTCAACAGCCACGCCATTACGCAAGAGATTATTATCCCGGCTGTAGCGGCTACTGATGCAGAGATCAAACTATTCTTGGCCGTATCGAGAATCCCTTTACGAGTCAGCAATATATTCCAGTAACGCGTCGTGAAGTTCGTTGATGATAAAGCCTTGCCGAGATTCTTTGTTACCGAAGTCATAGCCACCGTAGCAAACGGAATCACTACAACTATTAACGCAAACAAGCTCACTAGAATCGTAAGAGGCCAACGCCATTTTCCAAGCTCTACGATATTCGGACGAGTTGATTTTCCTGAAACGGTTATATATTGTCTATTGCCGCAAATAAAAGTTGACACGTAAAGCACTATGTTAGCAATTACCATTAACGACACCGCCAGCGTAGTTGCATCAGTGAGTCCTTCAGCCGATCCAACGTAAACGTAATCTATAATTCTCGTCGTAACTGTGTCTATGTTTCCAGGAGCGCCGATGATTGAGGGAATACCATAACATGAAGCCGCCGACACAAAGACTAATAACCCCGCCGCAACTATTGAAGGCAACATTATCGGAAATGTAACAGTGAGGACAGTTTTCAGTGGGGACGCACCAGAAATTTTTGAAGCCTCCTCAAGCGACGGATCCATTTTCTCCATAGCTCTTGAAATCGTAATGAAAGCATATGGGTAATAAAACGTCGTCAGCACCCACACAAGCCCGCCTATAGTGTAAATGTTGAAGGGATTTTCAGCGAGGCCAAGTAGATTCTTGATGAATACGTTCAGAGTCCCGACCCTAGGATTAAGAAGACGAAGCCACGCCATAGCACCAACATACGGAGGCACCATATACGTCATAACAAAGAGAGTCCGGAAAAATTTTCGCCCGTATAGATCCGTTCGACCCACTAGCCAAGCTAATGGAAATGCTATCATGACTCCGAATATCATTGAAAGTGTCGCTGTAACAAGAGTGTTTCGTAAGGCGTTCCAGTTAAGAGGGTACGTGTAGATTCTCTTGATAGCCTCAAACGTAAAGCCATTCTCCCCGAAAAACGACCGGAATATCAAATAGCACATCGGCCAGACGTTGAACACCAGCAAGAACGCCACAATCAGACAAATTAACGCGGTCTTAAAGTTGAGATAATTCTTCAAACTATTTCACCTCCATATAACAAAAGCCCCGCCATTTAAGACAGGGCCATAAGATTCAGAATCGTTATTGCTTATTCTTGACGCGTTCTTCAAAATTTGTGCGTAACTCCGTGCGATCTCTTAGGCAATTTTCCCAGCTAACCGGCATTGAGTTTTTCACGATTTGATCCGTAGCGATTGAGTCATAAGGAATTGCGGGAGGATTCTTTAGGACTGAATGCATCCAGCCTTTCACGATATACTGCTGACCTTCAGGCGATAAGAACCAGTCCGTAAGCTCTTCACAAATTTTTGCGTTGCTATGTGCGCTCCATTCGTCCTTGATTGTCATTATTGGTGAAGGCACCGAGATAGTCCCGTCGGTCGGATAAATTACTTCTAGTTCGCTGTCTTCTTCTTCACGTTTCTTGAGTACAGACTCTTCAAGAATCATTATGATCTTGCATTCGCCTGTTTCAAGTTTTGTGAGTGCCACTGATCCAGATTCAACCATGACTTTATTTTCCGCGAGCTTATCGAAATATTCATAGCCGTATTTGTCTTTGAGGGCCGATATAGCTACGAGTGCTGTGCCTGCGGTCAACGGGTTAGGCATTGAGATAACGTTCTTCATAGCCGGGTTATAAGCGAAGTCCTTGAACGATTGCGGGAGTTCTTCCTTCTTAAATTGTTCGGGATTGTAAGCTAGAATCATGTTGAGATTTCTGACTGGATACCAGTAGCCTTCGGGGTCATATTCAAGCGCGAGGTTATCAGCCTCTTTTGATTTATAAGCGTGAAGGAGTCCAGCGTCCTTCAACTCAAGCGCATAAGAAGGATCCGCCACCATGAGCATATCACAGCCAAGCTTTTTCGTATCACGTTCAGCCGCGATTTTTGCCTGTAAAGTTCCTGTGCCGCCGTAGAAAAATTCAACGTCATAATCCGGAAATTTCTCGTGTAGAGTTTTCGTCATAGCCTCGATAACGTCTTCATACATGGAAGTATAAATAGTAATCTTGGGTTTATCAGCCGCACTCGCCATGCAAGCCACCAACAGAATAGCCATAACTGCCATTAACTTTTTCATTAAGTATAGCCTCCTTGAAACGTTTGTCGAATCAATTTATCACAAAAGTCTAAAAATGTCATTCAATTAAGGAGGTACACTGAATGAAGAAAAAACTTTCGTGCATATTATTGCTTGTAATGTTGCTCATGAGCAGTCAAGCTTGGGCGGTAATGATTGGCGGAAAAAAATTGGTACAATCCCCGATATTCTAAAAGCTGCCCGTGGCGGTGGTATCGTCAACAAAGTAGACTCAGACCTTGAACTTGGGAAAAATTCTATTCTACGCTTGCACGATGATGGCCAACTCGATTTACACTATGAAATAGGCAATGGCGACAAGGATTTATCGTTGGGAAAAATAAACGGCTATTCCACAACAACGGAAATGCGGGACAACGGACTTCTAGCGGCTCTTGCAAAAACGAAATTCGGAGATCAGAAAATTTTAATTACCTCGTCAATGATTCTTACAGAAACCACCGGAGAGACTCACTGGTATCTCCTCGATCCCATTATTAACGGTTATTCCAACTGGTTCTACGATATTTATTTCACGGTATTGAGCAATGACGCTGATGGCAATATTTCACAATCTCGTTTCGGTGCGTGGCGTTATCCTGAACGTGAAGGCCAAACAACTTCCGGATACATCAAGGACATTAAGACGGGAATCTTTGTCGATGGTTTTGACGGTGAACTTGTTGTTGCTGCGACAATGGAAGCTACAAAAGATAATGCGTTTATCCCTGTGCCTTATGGAAGTAAGGACGTTGATGTAAGACTCGATTTTTGGGCGTTATTTGACAATGATTCAGGAGATATTCGTTACAAAAAGCTTGATGAACTCAACGTATCGTGGGACATTAGAGAACTTGAAAATGATATATATTACCACTTAAATGGAATCAAGAATGTCGGCGAAACCGAGTGGAGTAGAATTATTAACAATGATACTACATCTTCACCGTATATTTTGCTCAAAGCTGCAACGGGCGATTTTAATCATGACGGCTACGAAAATGAAATCGCAGTACTTACGTCTAACGCACGCGCAATATCTATGTATCTCTATCAGATAACTTACGACACAAGCAATGCCTAATTCATTCAGGAATGTTTATCGCTTCAACTCGCCTGATTTTTTCATAGGATTGGGCTACAACGGCAGCTCCCGTACTCTTGGCGGTGATATTCTTGCTGGAGACTTTGACGGCGACGGCAAAACTGAAATAGCGATAGTATGTTATGGAGATGCTACTTTATCAGAACACGATACTGAACAGGGTCAAATGTATCATCGTGCTACAACTGAACACCTTTATACAAACCTCTACAAATGGAACAACACGACAGGAACACTTGACGCTGTAGAGAATAAAACTAGCAATTATGGCATGAGCTACTCAAGGGAAAATTATACGTGGCACAAGGCTCGAGTAGGCTCAGGGGAGGACGGTTTCAGTCGTCTGCTTTATATGCTGTGGGGAGGACTCAAAGCTGTAACACTTGATATTAACGGAGATGGTACTGACGAAATAGCTATTGCCGGTGCAAGATCTAGACTGTATGAATACGCACGTGCACATAAGGGGAGCAGCAGCAAACATGCTAAGCATTATGCTACTTATAAAGTTACCCCTTTCATAACGTTGGTCGGCATGGATAAATCCGATAGAAAACTTAAGCCCACAAAAAATTTCACTTACGAAGGAGACGCATTTATCAACAGGCGTTTTGATGAATACTATGGCAAATACAACAACCATGAAGAAAATCCGTTTCACATTCAACCTTATCATCTTACTGCCGTTGGTTATAACAAGGAATGCTATCCTTTTATAGATCGTGAATTTTCACTTGTGGCAGGCCCTTTTTACGGCACACAGGGAGTAGCGAAAGCATGCGACGATCTTGCACTGCGTATTTATGGCGATAAAATGATTATCTTCAAGAGCAATGGTTCAACACTAAGTTCTGACAAAACTATTGATGCGGTCGGAACTTCAGCAATCGTTGCGGCGGACTTTGCGGGCGAAGGAGTAGAACTCGGCAAGCCTACACATGTAATTAGTGACGCTGATAGAAGTTATATGGTTGTACTTCAGGCTCCTCCTTATCACGTTGACAATATCACGGACGACGGGACAACATTAACGCAAATACCTACGAATTTCTCTTACGTCAAGGGCGCGACAACAAGTTATGAGAAAAGCTCTGTATCCGAGGATAAAGCGAACACAAAATTTGACATTCATAGCACTGTCGAAACGGTTTTTGCTATAGACTCCGATACAACTAGAAACGTAGTCCAAGGTTACCAAAATGTCAAGTCTGCTTATGACCTCGTGAAAACTATTGCCGGCTTTATACCAGGTGTCAGCAATTACGCAAAGGCAGCCGACGGAGTTGTGAATAAAGCTACGGGTTTCCTTGATAGCTTGATGGATAAAATCGAGTATATACAAGAGGGCTTTAACGATAGCATAAATACGTCAAAAGCATTGAGCAACGTTATGACCGAAAGACTTGATATGATTCATTACGTAACATCAAACCAAAATATCTGGCGTTACCCAATCCTGATGAAGCCTGCTCCAGAATGGGGAATTGATTACACTTCCGTAGACAAATACGTTACAAAACAGGATTTCATTACGTTTACTCTATATGATGAAGTTCGAGACGTGATCGTACAGAATGACAACCAGTATCAGCCGACACATGAGAATGGAAATTTATTCTCTTACCCTTCCAGCGTGGAAAACATTGAGGGTTATGCTGAGAACCAAAAGGTTTTGAGCCGCCTTAAAAGTTTGCAGATTGGTACGACTACAAACACTGACACATTAAGATTCGAGGAAGCCAATGTAAGTTCCGACACAAGATCAACTAAAGTTACACAAGGATATATTTCGCAGGGGCTTTCACTGATTGATAGTCTATTCGGCACAAATTTAGCAAAACTTCCAGCTCCGGAAATTCAACGTTTACTAGGACGGAGAAGAAGAGCGAGAAGATTCAATTTAACCTGCCAAATGTTGACGGTACGATACTGAATCAAGGCTATACATACGATTATCGCGCTTATGTTGCTGAGAATGGCGCAATTACGTGTGGCTTTGCAGTGAACAAATTCAACACTAACAAGGACTTATTCAGCCCTCAAAGCCTCTATAGCCAATATCCTGATCCTTCATTTGTTCTGCCTTATAAATTCACACTCAAGGATAGCTCCCAAACGATCCCGACTTTCCAAGTTAATTCACAGCGAAGGGAAGCAATGTCTATGCGCGGAGTGAGATTTTATGCAATCGACTTCAATAAATACACTTCGAACAATCTCCTTTGCGGCGCAAGATACAGGATCGAAATTCCAATTTATAACGCTAGCTTCAAAGATGTTCCAGGAGTAAAGGTCAAATTGTACTGGGTAAAGGACAGAGAAGAAGCAAGCCTTGCCGAAAAAGTTTATATTGGCGAGTCTCAATCAATCAGCATGACCGGTTGGCGAGATGACGGCGATAACAAAGCATGGGCTAGAATCAACTTTACACCTAACATTACTGTGAATGGACATTATCAACTCTACGCAGAAATTGACTATGCCGGCGATGAAGTTCACAAGAAGCGCGATGTAACAACCGATCCAGGCGGCAATAATGAAGGCTACTTTGAGTTCGCTGTTGAGAATCTTCCCACAGTGGCAGCCACCAGTATCAAGAATGCAAGCTTCAAAGCCAGCGCAGAAGACGAGATAATATTTCCTGATATTACGTTCAACGGCATAGAAAAATGGGAGCAATTCTACAAGGAATACATCGCAGGTACAGAAGGGCCTGTCAGCATGGAAGTCGTAATCACAAACAATATGCCTTATACTCTTCCTGATACTGAAGTAACAGCAGTTTACTATGATGATGAATTGTTGAAAGAACATACCATAGGCAGCGCAACGTTCGTAAAGAAGTTCACTCTCTTCCCTCATGAGACTTACAAGTTTGACGTAAATATTGATGCTGATATTGCTGACAAAATGCGCAAGGCAGATTTTACATTTTGCTCGTATACTCTTTTCTGGCTTGAATATCTCTTTGACTCTGTATACGGAGAGGGCGATACTGATCCAGACCTTGAAGTCTTCACGGCTGATATAGACGATAATGATATATATTTTAATAGCGTAACGAAAACATACGAACTGTCGCATGATATACCAGTTCTCTGGAGGCTGGGAGAAGTGGTCGAAATGGTCAACACGTCCGAAACAGAAAGCGTTGACGATGAAACTACATCAAACATTACTGTTTCTGCTTCACCAACGAAAGAAGATTTTACGATAACTTGGAATCCTGAAGACGCAGAAACAACCAAAACGGATAACGTTGAAATCACGATAAGCACAATCCCAGGAATAACTCTCAAAGGCAACTATGGCTTCACAATAGAAATCTCTGAAGACGGCGAAACTTGGGAGGAATTGGAAGTCTTGACGTTTGAGCAGAATCTAAATCTTGATGAGGAAACAGACAACGATAATGGCTTACATTCATCTAGTGGCGGCTGTGATGCTGGAATTTCTGCATTAAGTATCTTGCTTCTGGCAGTGGTCGTTATTCGCAAATATTAGGCCCAACTAAAGCCCTCGTGATGTTATGGTCATGAGGGTATATTTTTACATTAAATATGAGGAGGTATAAATTCATGAAAAAGTTCTTAATTGCAGCCATGTTGATGACGTTTATGTTTGCTGGCAGTGCGTTTGCGGCTGATGTAGATATTGGCGAAGGCTATCATTTTCCGGACGGCTTTGCCATGATTCTAATAACGAGTTCTGACGGTAGCTCTATCCAAAACGCTGTTGACCAGATTCAAGACGGCGGGACGATATATCTATCAGGAAATTTCAAACTAAAGAAGAATATCACAATCAATAAAAATTTAACGATTTCAGGAATGAATAACACTGTTCTGGACGGCAATATACACTTAGATGGCATTATTATATGCGAGAAAAGTAGTGATGTTACGCTCGAAAATCTCGCTATAACCAACGGGGGCGGAGGAGTAATAATTAGGAAAGGGAGCAACGTTAAAATAATAAGCTGCGATATTTACGAGAATTATTGCTTTCTCGGAGGCGGCATATTATCACATGCTGATACACTTACGTTAATGAGTTGTGATATACACAATAATGCTGCCATGCTAGGTAAAGGCGGAGGAATATACTTAGAGGGCGGCACAGTTACGATTACCGATTGCAACATAACAGATAACACTGCTGCAGTGTGTGGCGGAGGGCTTGATGCGTCAAAAGCTACAATAACAATGCAAAACTGCACAATCACTGGAAACAAATCAGTTTGGGGTGGTGGCATTAATCTTATTAATTTAGGAACAAAACTAACAGCGATAAGTTGCGATATTTCAGGTAACACTGCTTCTATTTCAAGTCCAGACATCTCTTTACAGAGTGGCGCAACATATGAGGAAGTAAACGAGGAGGAGGAAAGTTCAAATGAGTAAAAAATTTTTTATCGGACTGCTTGTAATTTCTCTCGTAGCTTTGGCCGGAGGTTGTGGAAGCAGTAATAACCCTATAACCAACACAACAGACGTTGATACAGCTTTGAAAGGAGCTTGGACATCATCAAATAACGGCACAACTACAATAACTAGCACGAATACGGACAGTAACAATGATCTTAAAGAGTTGGAGGCTTTATTTGAATCATATAGCGAAATTCCGAGCGACGTACGAGAACAATACGAAGCAGAGAAGAAACGACTTCAGGAAGAGAACACTGTCGTACCAATAAATGCAACTGTAGCAAGTGCTGTATTTTTCTTTGACGACTGCAATATTTCAGACGATAGCGGCACTGCTAAACTTACTGCTGTTGTAATTCTAAGCGGAGATTCTTTATTCGTGCCGATATGCTATAACGGTGTTGCAATATCTACGCAGCGTAACAACATCAACGAATAGACAGCGACAACTCCCGACGGAGGCACATTATCAATCAACATGGAGTCGGAAGAATAGATAAAAATCTGCATAATTCCATAAATCCGACAAAAATTTTAGACGGCACTTGGAAATTAAGCGAAACTCAAGGCGGTGGCTGTTTAGCTATTGACTCCAAGATTACTTCCGCTGTTATTCCAGACGCAGTGTCAATATAC
>CAJOGG010000018.1 GCA_905234205.1 uncultured Synergistales bacterium
GTTGAAAGAGTTTTGCGTGCGCCTTGTGAAGGTGTGATTAATCCAAAACATGAGATAGGCGAAATTGTTCATGCTGGAGAAATTGCGGCCATGGTTGACGATACGCCACTATATTGCAAGATTGATGGAATGTTACGGGGAATGTTAGCTACCGGAATTCACGTTACAGAAGGCATGAAGTGCGGCGATATTGACCCACGAGGAACAGCGGCTGATTATTTGCGACTCTCCGATAAGGCTTTATCTATTGGGGGCGGAGTTCTTGAGGCTATAATGAAATTTCATGCTATATAATATTTCCGAGGTGATTTTCATGAGAAAAATTTTTATTCTTGCGCTCGTAGTGGTCTTGACGCTTTCTTGTTCGGTTTTTGCGGAGGCGGCAAAAGTAGGTCTTCTTACCAAGTCAAATCTTGAAGAGGCACAATTTAAGTCTGATGCTTATTCCGTGACAAAATGGGCAATAAGAAATCAGAAAGATGAAGAGTTCACATATTATGACGATCTTCTTACTATGCTGCTTGCTCTCAACGCCGGAGATATTGACGAAATTGACCTGCCAAAAGTAGTAGCAGAATATATTGTTACCAGGAATCCAGATCTCAAGATTTCATGCGTAGCCTGTATAGAACCTGAAATACATTTCGCATTTGGCTTCAAAAAAGATAATCCTGAACTCTGCAAAAAATTTAATGAGGCTCTTAGTGAAATGCGTAAAGACGAAACACTTAGAAAACTACAGGAGGAATATTTACGCTATGCAGGCAAAACTGAACCTACACCGGTAAAATTTGATTTCTTCCCGGATTCAGAAACTATAAGCATTGCTGTTACAGGCGACCTTCCTCCACTTGATTACACATCAGAGGACGGAGCAGCGGCAGGCTTCAACACAGCGATACTCGCGGAAATCGGTAGACGTCTAAACGTAAATATCAGGATCATAACAGTTAATTCAGTTGCTAGAGTTGCTGCTCTTATGTCAGGACGTGCTGACGGTGTATTCTGGTTCATGCTCAATAACTTTGACTTGCCCGAAAACATAATAGTCTCCGAGCCATATTACACGTTTGACGAAATCCTACATATTCGCAAGAAATAATTGAGTTACGTAATCGTTGTAGTTGGTGCTGGCGGTAAAAGCACGCTGATAGAAAATCTTGCGAACAAATTTGCTGCTGAAGACAAAAAAGTCTGCATAACTACGACAACACATATTTTCAAGCATAATGACCGTGAGAATGTTTCTTATTGCGGGACGGACGAGGGCGAAAAACTTTCTTATCCTGGAACAGAAAAATTTTCACGGTTGTGTGATTCTTATGACGTTGTGTTAGTTGAGGCTGACGGCTCCCGACATTTTCCCATAAAGATCCCTGCTAGTTATGAGCCTGTTATACCAAGCAATGTTAGCGAAATTTTCGTAGTGATGGGCTTACACGCGATTGGCCGACCTATTAGTGAAGTATGTCAACGTTTTCCTGATCTTGACGATAATACACTCGTGAACGCTTCAATCATTGATGACATTGCCCAAGCACATTACGTAAAGCCTTTAAGTGAAAAATTTCCAAGTGTAGCTATTAATTACGTGAGGAATGATTTTATCGCGGGCAAAAATTTATCGGGTAAGCATGTTGCGCTCGTTCTTATGGCCTCGGGAAGCTCAAAACGCTTTGGCGACGAAAACAAGCTCTTACACAAAATCAATGGCAGGGAATTGTTTCGCTATGGGCTTGACGCTCTCTTAACGGCTAAAGAAATTCTCAAAAGCCACGAAATAAACGCAAAAATTTTTATGACCGGAGGAAATATTTCAGGATACAATGACGTGGAGATTATTGACAATCCTGACAGACTCGAAGGCATTGCTGGCTCAATACGACACGGAACAGAAGCTGCTATGAAGAACAATTGTGACGCAGTGTTATTCTTGGCCGGGGACCAACCAAATTTTCCTGCTGAAGATATTGCAAGACTTGTACGTGAATTTTTGTGCTCGGGAAAATCTTATGGCTGTGCTTTCTCGAATCACCCCGCTAATCCCGGAATATTTGCCGCCTCAGTTTACCCTGAATTATTGAGCTTAACAGGAGATAAGGGCGCATTGAGAATCATCAAACAACACCCACAACAAACCCATTATTATGTCGTGAAACCCGAAAAACTTCTTGACATTGACACTTTAGCCGATATCGACAATTTTTAACTGCGACATACAACGATAAACACTAGCTTGCGAACATTTAAGCCCCTGTGCAACGTCCTTAACAACGCCCTTTAGCAAAAATATCCCTTGTTCCTCAAGAGCTGCTATTATCTGCATACGTTCATTGGCCGTCAATCTGTCTGCACTCACACCGATTCTTTCTAGCTCTCGTTGTATAGCGTCCCTTGTTACAGAGTCGGAGGAAGGATTATATTTTTCTGTGATACTGGTTTCCTGGAGTTTGGGCTTCTCTGAATTATGATTAGCCTGTTGTGAGACTTTATCAAGAAAATTTTGCGGGTGTGCCAAGGTCATAATATGTTCGGAAAGATTTTGATAGCGTGAGTCGTCGAAATTTATACACAGCATGCCAATTAGTTTGCCTTCGTGTTTTATAAAAAATGTGTTCGAGCGTAAAGCCTTGCCTGATGCTGATAATCCATAATCGTTGCTTCTGTAATTATTGCTCTCGTAACTTTTATCCCGCAAAATTGATAATGCCATGTTAGTCAAAGGTGCTCCAATTTTTCTGCCGCTTATGTGCCCGTTTACTATAGCTACGATCGAATGATTAGGAACCGTTAAATCGTGTAAGACAACTTCATAATCAGGGCCCAATATCTCCCCTAAAAACTCCGTAAGTCTTGCGTATTCTTGTAATATTTCTGCAGCGTTATCCATGTACAATATTTCCTCACGATTTATTATTCTGATAAGAATTTATTCTACACAGGCTAATATTCTTTGTCAAAGTTTCTTTCCCGCTACGTATTTCGCGATAAGAATCACATTTTCATCAGCAAGATAAATAGTCTGCTCGAGTCTCTCAAGTAAATTATCGCGTCTTACTCCGGAGTTTTTCTCGTCAAGTACAAGCACATCAGCTTCATAGCCTGGCAAAAAGCTTCCGACTTGGCCGAAAAATTTTCCTCCTCCCATTGTAGCCATATAGAACGTCTCAGAAAATGTCAACGCGTGAAAATCTTCGTCAACCAATCGCCAATAAAGCTTTGAGACTCCTATAGCGTCAGTGATTGCTCGAAACATTGAGAGACTCGCGCCTGCTGCTATGTCAGTTCCAAGACCAACATTAATTCCTAACTCCAAAAACTTTTTCACGGGAGCTATACCGCTTGCAAGATTGATATTAGACTGTGGACAATGAGCTACGAAACTTTTGCGGACCTTCATCAATTCGATCTCGTCATCGTTGAGATAAACGCAATGGGCCATTATAGCCTTATCGTCAAGCAAGCCGAACCGGTCATAAGTATCAGCATAATTTTTGCTGGTCGGGCAAAGTTCGCGGACTAGTTCAACTTCTGAAGGATTCTCGCACAAATGGGACTGAACGGGCAAATCATATTTCGCTTTAAGATCTCCTAATCCCTTCATTAAGTCGTCGCTGCAACTTGGTGTAAATCGTGGCGTCAAAATTGCGTGAGTACGTTTGTAATTCTTGGCCTCGTTGATTAATAATTCAGTGTCAGCTAATGAAGTCGTTGTTGTTTCGCGGAGGTCGTCAGGAGAGTTTCTATCCATATTGACTTTTCCGACATAGCTAATTAATCCTGATGCTTCAAGTTTATCAAATAAAATCCGCGTTGCAGGTACATGAATAGTGCTGAAGATTACCGCGCGTGTAATGGGGCTAGCTTTTAATGCCTGTGTGAAAAACTCGTAAATTTTTTCAGCGTAATCAATGCTGCTGTATTTTGCTTCTTCAGGAAATGTGTAAGTGTTCAGCCAGTCCAATAGCTCTAAATCCATGCCGATCCCTCGAAATGGAAATTGCGGCGCGTGAACATGTAAATCTGTCATACCAGGAATTATTAAGGCCTCTCCGTAATCCTCAACTCTGACTCCAGAATATTCATCAGGCAGAGTATCGAACGCCCCAACGATTTTATCCCCTGATACAACGAGATAGCCGCGTTCTATCGTATGAATTTTATTTGGCCCGGTGCTGTAACAAATATTTCCCAAGAGCGCAAATTTATCTTGACTCATAATTATCAATACCTCCTTGTAAATAGCTTTTACTATGATAGAATATGTGCAGGTTAAGAAATTTTTCACACACTCTTCACGGAATTTTTCAACTACATTTTCAACTACAAAAACTCGCAAATTTTCTTGCTACTGTCATAATTTATTTGGGGTACTTTCAAATTTAACTTTACGAAAATATTATAGAGGCCTTGCGCAAAAAATCAATGAAAAATTTTTATCGAAATAAGAATTTCTATGCTACAATTATCAAAATTCAATTCAGAAGTTAAATCATTAACAATTTTCAAATTTTAGGAGGGGGACGTTTTTATGTCAGAGAGTTCTTCTAGTACTGTCAGCATCAACAACATTTTCCAATTGAATGGCAGAGTACCATTGGGAAAAGCCATACCCTTTGGACTTCAACATGTTTTGGCAATGTTCGTAGCTAACCTCGCACCTATAACAATCATCGCTGGAGCCGCCGGCCTTTCTTCAGAACAAACAGGAATGCTTCTACAAAATGCTATGTTTGTCGCCGGAATTGCAACGCTTGTTCAACTTTACCCGATAATTCTTCCTGGCACAGGCTTACGAATCGGAGCTCGCTTGCCTATAGTTATGGGAGTAAGTTTCACGTTCGTTACGATTTTATGTTCGATCGCCGTAAATTTTGGTTATCCTGCTGTAGTAGGAGCCGTATTAATCGGTGGTCTCATGGAAGGATTTTTAGGACTGTTCGCAAAGTACCTCGCGAAGTTTATTAAGCCCATTGTCGCGGCTTCAGTCGTTACTGCTATAGGAATGTCGTTATTCACGGTCGGAGCACGCTCATTCGGTGGTGGTTATGGTCCTGATTTTGGTAGCGCTAGCAATATTTTCATCGGAACACTTACGCTCATAGTGTGTCTTGTGTGGTCGGCCGTCATGAAAGGTTACTTAAAGCAGCTTTCTGTTCTTGCTGGCTTAGTCGTTGGCTACATTGTCTCAATCTTTATGGGCAAAGTAGATTTAAGCGGCATTCTCTCGGGTGGTGCAGTCTCACTTCCCCACTTCATGATGTTCAAGCCCGAGTTTCACGTTGGCGCGATTATTTCCGTGTGCATTATCTTCCTTGTATCAGCAGCTGAGACGATCGGCGACACTAGCGCAATGGTCATGGGAGGTCTTGGCAGAAAGATAACTGATGATGAAATTTCCGGTTCACTCGCCTGTGATGGTTTTGCTTCTGCTTTCTCTTCACTGTTTAGTTGTACACCTGTAACTTCATTCTCGCAGAACGTCGGCTTAATCGCTATGACAAAAGTTGTAAACCGCTTCACGATAATGACCGGAGCTGTCTGTATGATTCTTGGTGGTCTTGTGCCTGTAGTCGGTAACTTCTTTGCCTCATTGCCTCAAGCTGTTCTCGGTGGCTGTACGATTATGATGTTTGGTCAGATTTTGTTATCAGGTATGCAAATGATCGCAGATTGCGGCTTCAATCACAGAAATATGACTATAGCTTCGTTATCATTGGCTGTAGGAGTTGGATTCACTGCTTCAACTGAAGTAGAGATATGGAAAATTTTCCCGCAGCTTGTTAAAGACGTATTCGGCGCTAACGTCGTGGCAGTTGTATTTGTTGTTGCTATGGTGCTTAGTTACGTATTGCCAAAAGATATGGAGATTAAAGCATGATTATAGGCAAAAGTTATACACGAGTTGACGCTTATGACAAGGCCACAGGTAGAACTAAATACACTGAAGATCTTTGTGATAAACACGCTCTCGTAGCTAAAATAAAACACTCTAACGTAGCTCACGCGATCGTTAAATCCGTTGACATTTCCGAGGCCGAAAAAATTCCCGGAGTTGTGAAAGTTTTAACGTGCTTTGACGCTCCTGAATACCTCTTCCCGACGGCCGGGCACCCTTGGTCAACTGAAGAGAGCCACCAAGATATTTGCGATCGTAACGTTCTTACAAAGCATGTGAGATATTACGGTGATGATGTTGCTGCGGTGGTTGCTGAAGACGAAGTCGCGGCCAAACGTGCTATCGAAGCTATCAAGGTTGAGTATGAAGTATTGCCGTTTGTTCTTGACGTTCAGGAGGCTATGAAGGACGGAGCGCCACAAATTCATGAGAAATACAAGAATAATGTGTTAGCTCATACGCAGATTCATAAAGGCAATTACGAGGAAGCTATCAAAGAGCCTGGCTTAATTAAGATCGATAAATGGTATAACACTCAAACGGTACAACATTGTCATATTGAGAACTTCATTTGTTACGCTTGGGAAGAAGGCGGACGAATCCATGTAACCTCATCGACTCAAATTCCTCATGTAACAAGACGTTGTGTAGCTCAAGCCTTGGGAGTCGATTGGGGAAGAGTCAGAGTCGTTAAGCCTTATATCGGTGGTGGATTCGGAAACAAGCAAGACGCGTTATATGAGCCTTTGTGCGCATGGTTGACTACACAGGTCGGAGGACGTTTAGTAAAACTAGATTGTCAACGTGAAGAGACTTTTGCGAATAACAGAGTACGTCACGCAATTCGCTATCACTTTATCTCATGGGTCAAGCCGGACGGAACATTAGTAGCCAGAAAAGTTGAATGCTTCTCGAATCAAGGAGCCTATGCAAGTCACGGGCACGCTATTTGTGCAAAAGGTCTAGGATCATTCCCACAGCTTTATCCTTGCGAAAACTTTGAGGGTGATGGCTGGACGGTCTTCACTAATCGTCAAGTAGGTGGAGCTATGAGAGGTTACGGAATGCCTCAAGCAACCTTTGCTATCGAAGCTCATACTGAAGACATTTGCACAGAACTTGGTCTCGATCCAATTGCTTATCGTCGCAAAACTGTTATGCCGGTCGGTTATGTTGACGCGTTCTCAAAGAATGAACTTTACTCTGACACGTTCAATCAATGCCTTGACGCCGGAATGAAATACATAGACTTTGAGCGCAAGAGAGAAGCTTACAAGAATCAAACTGGAGATATTAGGCGCGGGATCGGAGTATCGTTATTGTGGTACAACACCGCTGTATGGCCAATAGCTCTTGAAACTTCATCGTGCAGAATGGTAATGAATCAGGACGGCTCTATACAACTTCAAGTAGGTGAGACCGAAATAGGCCAAGGAGCTGACACAGCTTTTTCACAAATGGCGGCGGAAACTCTCGGAATACCGTTTGAGAAAGTTCACATAGTTTCTTGCCAGGATACTGACGTAACACCATTCGGAACAGGAGCTTACGCTTCTCGACAAACTTACGCGGCAGGAATGGGAATAAGAGGTTGTGCGGAGGCTTTCAAGGCTCATATCTTGGACGTTGCTTACAGATACACAAGAATGCAGTCGTACTTAATGGATATTGTGGACGGAAATATCATTCGCAAAACTGACGGAAGAGTCTTAATGACTCTTGGTGAGCTTGCTTTGACAGTGTTATATGACCGTGAACACAACGAGCATTTAACCATGGAGAAGACTGCGCAACTTAAGACTAACGCATATAGTTTTGGGTGCTGCTTTGCTGAAGTCGAGGTCGATATCCCTATGTGCCAAGTGAAACTCCTGAATATCATCAACGTACACGACGCTGGAACGTTAATCAATCCTGCCTTGGCCGAAGCTCAAGTTCATGGTGGAATGAGCATGGGAATCGGTTACGGCTTATCGGAGAAAATGCTTTACGACGCTAAAACGGGTAAATTACTCAACGGGAATTTGCTTGACTATAAACTTTCAACAATGATGGATCACCCACATTTAGAGGCACAATTCGTCGAGAACCCTGAACCAACTAGCGCATATGGCACAAAAGGACTCGGAGAACCTCCAGTTAATCCAGTCGCTTCCGCAATTCGTAACGCAATACTCAACGCTACAGGAGTGGCCTTTGATGAACTTCCTATGCGTCCACATTTGCTTTACGAGAAATTTTCACAAGCTGGATTTTTCCAGGATTAGGGAGGTGAATTTTAATGTATGACGTTGAAGCTATTTATGAGGCAAAAACTGTTGAAGAAGCAATAAAGCTACGTCAGGAACACCCCAAGGCCGTAATAATCGCTGGCGGCTCCGACGTGTTGATAAAAATTCGTGAAGGCAAGTTAGCAGGCTGTGAACTTATAAGCATTTACGGAATAGACTCAATCAGGGGTATACGCATGGAAGACGACGGGACTTTACGTATAGGATCGTTGACTTCATTCTCACACATAACGCGAAACGAATTAATCCAGAAGTATATTAACGTCTTAGGTGAAGCTGTTGACAAAGTTGGCGGTCCTCAAATTCGTGCAATAGGTACAATCGGTGGAAACACTTGCAACGGAGTCACGAGCGCTGACTCTGCGTCAACGTTAATGGCTTGGGAGGCTATTATCGAGTTGACCGGCCCTAATGGTGTACGAAGAGTTCCGATTGAGAAATTTTACTTGGGCGCAGGAAAAGTTGATATACAACCAGGCGAAATTCAAACGGGCGTTCTTATCACAAAGGACTCATACGAGAATTGCAAGGGTCATTATATTAAGTACGGAATGCGTAACGCTATGGAAATCGCTACCACAGGCTGTTCTGTGAACGTGAGATTATCGCCCGATAAAAAAGTTGTCGAACGTTTGAGAATTGGTTATGGAGTTGCTGCTCCTGTTCCTATTCGTGCACACAAGACTGAAGCTGCGTTCAATGGCGCAAGTGTTTCAATGGAGACTGCCAACGGGATCGCTAAAACAGTGCTTGAGGACGTAAATCCCCGCGACAGTTGGAGAGCATCAAAGAGCATGAGGTTACATTTATGTTCAGTGATGGCCAAGCGTGCATTTATTGAGGCTGTAAAATTGTCTGGAGGTGAGATTTAATGAGCAATCAATACAAGCTTGTTACATGTACAATCAACGGCAAAGAACGTAGCGCTATGGTTGACGTGAGAGCGTCTCTTACTGACATGTTACGAAACGATTACGGCCTAACGAGTGTAAAAAAGGGCTGTGAGGTTGGAGAGTGCGGGGCTTGCGCGGTTATCATTGATGGCGAGTGTTTCAACTCCTGTATCTATCTTGCTATATGGGCTGACGGAAAAAATATCACGACGCTTGAGGGCTTGACACACCCCGACGGAACTTTATCGGACATTCAACAGGCATTTGTTGACGAGAGCGCAATACAGTGTGGTTTCTGTTCTCCTGGTTTCATGATTGAGGCCGAGTCATTTTTACAGAAAGGCAAAATCTACACCGACGACGAGTTACGCAAATTATTATCGGGACATCTTTGCCGCTGCACAGGCTACGAGAACATCTTACGCGCTGTCAAGAAAGTTATGCACAAGAGAGCGGCTGAATCAGTCTAGCTTAAATCACAATGACAGGGGAGGCGTAATAACGTTTCCCCTATTTTTACATCAAGAGGAAATATTTCATGAAGTTAATTAACACGAAAGACTCTGTCGGACAAATGCTATGTCATGACGTCACGCAGATTATCCCCGGAGTAAAGAAAGGCCCTGCGTTTCGTAAAGGGCACATAATCAAAGAGGAAGATATACCAGTATTATTGAGCCTTGGCAAGGACAATATCTATATATGGGAAGTCAACGAAAACATGCTCCACGAAAACGACGCCGCCGAAATTCTCTATGAGCTTTGCAGAAATGAACACATGCACCACGGAGAGATAAAAGAAGGCAAAATAGAAGCCATTGCGGATATTGATGGGCTGCTCAAAGTTGATATTGATAGGCTTAACTCCGTGAACTCTCAAGGCGAAATGATGATAGCTACGAGGCATAATAATTTTCCCATAAAAGCTGGCGACGTACTTGCAGGCATGAGGATTATACCGTTGATTATTGAGCGCGAAAAAATGAACAAGGTGAAGCGTGATGTCTCTGGCTTTTCGATCTTGCGTATACTTCCATTTACGTTAAAAAAAGTTGGCATTATAACGACGGGCAACGAGGTTTATTACAAACGCATTGAGGACAAATTCACGCCTGTTGTATGCGCAAAAGTTAAAGAGTACGGAGGCCAAGTAATTGCAAATCGAATCAGCAGCGACGATCCAGAAATGACAGTTTCATTTATCAACGAGCTATTAGCTATGGGCGCAGAAATGATTCTATGTACCGGCGGAATGAGCGTTGACCCTGACGACCGAACACCTTATGCAATTCGTAAAGCTTCAGATAGAGTTGTGAGTTATGGCGCACCAGTCTTACCCGGGGCTATGTTCATGCTTGCTTATAAAGGAGTTGTCCCGATTGTCGGGCTTCCCGGCTGTGTGATGTATGCAAGGCGAACGATATTCGATTTAATTCTACCAAGGTTAATGGCAAGAGATCCGGTTATGCGTGAAGAAATTGACGGGCTTGGTGAAGGCGGGCTTTGTCTCAACTGTAAAATCTGCACATTTCCTAATTGTGGGTTCGGACGATGAATGAAACGCTAAAATTTTTTGAGCAACTTGCAAATTGTGATCCTAGTCGAGATAACGTTGCTTTCACTGTGATTAATGGCGAGGGTTACGGGGAAAAGGCTATTTTGTCAAATGGCAGAGTGATTCATTTATCGCGTCAAGAGGGCCTATTGTCGTCGCATTGTGAAGAGCTTGCTTGCGTTCGTGATACGGGGATTATTAATGTCGCTAATTCGTTGGTTTATTCTGAACGTATATTCGCTGGCAAAAAAATTGTAATCTGCGGAGCTGGGCACGTGTCGATGCCGATAATACGCTTAGCCAAAATGTTAGGTTTTCATGTTACCGTGATTGACGATCGCGAAATGTTCATTGAGAACGCTAGGAGAGCTGGAGCTGATATAGTTATGTGCGACAGTTTTTGGGGGGCGTTAGTGAAAATTTCAGGCGGTTCTGATACTTATTTTGTGGTTGTTACTCGTGGTCATCGTTATGACTCTGAATGTTTACGTGCGATACTCAATAAAACTTATGCCTACGTCGGTATGATGGGCTCAAGCCGCAGAGTTAAGATCGTTCGTGAAGGCCTTATTGCTGATGGCTATGACAATGGCGCGGTGGTTGGGATTCATTCGCCTATAGGACTTTCGATAAACGCGGAGACTCCTGAGGAAATTGCTATATCAATTATGGCGGAGATCATTCAAGTTAAGAATCGCAATAAGGAAAGCGAATTCCCTGAAGAAATTTTGCGCGATATTTTGGGCACAGGTCTACACGAATCATTACCGGGGCGAAAAGTTTTATGCACTATAGTATCTAAACAGGGGGCAGGCCCTCGTAATGTCGGCACGAAAATGCTTTACACCAGCGAAGGAAAAAGCCTTGGAACTATTGGCGGCGGTTTAATGGAAGCTAACGTCATGAAGAAAGCAGAGGAAATGTTCACACAAGAAAACCCTTCCCCCGTTTTAATGCGCGTAAACCTCACAGCCGGAGCTCTATCCAAAGAAGGCGAAGTTTGTGGTGGTGTGATTGAAATATGGATCGAACGAATTAGCTAAATATCTCTCTAAGACTTTTAGTATATGGCGGTCTCGCTATGCCATGTTCGGTAACAATGCCCGTGATTAGATCATGTTCAGTAACGTCAAACGCAGGGTTATAGACTTTTATTCCAGTTGGAGCCATTCGCGTTTTATACCAAGCTTCTGTAATTTCTTCTGCCGGGCGTTGTTCAATCACTATTTCTTCTCCAGTCTGAATGCTCATATCTATAGTGGAACTTGGGCCAAGTACATAAAATGGTATTCCGTAATGTTTTGCGAGAATAGCTAGGCCC
>CAJOGG010000019.1 GCA_905234205.1 uncultured Synergistales bacterium
TCAAGGACAGAAAGAGTAATACCGCTCTGTTTCACGCAATCACGAACGGCCGCCAAGAAAGCTCCGCTAGTAACAGTTGCGCCACTGACAGAATCACAAGCTAATGACTGATTATCAAGAATTTCTTTTGTGAGAACGTCAATAGCTGCTGTACCGATACCAATTGACTCTACGCCTTCAGCCTTGATTGAAGTTATTTTGTCCTCGGTGAAAGTCATTGTTACAGTCAAAGGCCCGTTGTGCCCGGTCATGGTTGATTTATATTCGCCGGGTTTGAATTTGCTGACGACCTCGGATTTTGTGCCGCTAGCTTGAGCGATACATTTTTCCACAGCTTCCTTCAAAGCGTTCGATGACATTGTAGCGCCGGTCATGCCGTCAACTTTTGTGCTTTGAGCGGAGATTATGGCCGGAATAACTTTCTCGAATGCCTTATCGCCGAGTCCTGGAGTCTCTTCGTGAGCAACGACCTTAATATCAGTGATCGCCTTCTCATCAAACGTAACTTGAACCTCAATGGGAACATTAACATTATTGCCCGTAGCCTTGGCCGAGTAAACGCCCGGTGTGTAAGCCGATGCACAAGCAACGAGACTCAACACGATTAATAATGCCGCTAAAAACTTTTTCATGAATCAATACACCTCCAAAAAATTTTGCTACAAAAAAAGGACCCACCCGTAAATTTTGAGTGAGTCCTAATTAGTGCCTTATGCTATTACCAGTAAAACGTCGCCGGTGTTTACGCTGTCTCCTGATTTAACTCGAATCTCCGTAACTTTTCCTGAAGCCGTCGCGAAGACTTCATTCTCCATTTTCATAGCCTCAAGCAATAATACTAAGTCGCCACTGTTTACACTATCTCCAACATTGACTTTAAGGCTTAAAATTTTGCCGGGCATTGGAGCTGTAACTGTCATTGCGCCTTCTGCAACTGCTGCGGGTGCTGCGGGTGCGGCTGGTGCTGGTGTAGGAGCTGCTGCCGGGGCTGGAGCTGCAACGGGTGCTGCGGGAGCTACTGGCATTGATGCGCCTGCGCCTAAACTCTCTACTTCAACTGTGTAAGCTGTTCCATCAACTACTACTCTATATTTGTTACTCACGATAAATTTCTCCTTTTCATTAAATTAATGCCAACTTCTGTGTAATCTGTTAGCGTTTTGTGCCATCATTCCTGCTAATTTCCAACGTGAAGTCCAATAATCCGGTGCTTGTTGTTCAGCCTGTACGGACAAGATTTTGAAATTCGCGTTTCCTGTGAACTCAACTATAGCTGCTGTGATTGCTGCAACGATTTTAGCCTTGTCAACATTTGCCGGCGTTGATACTTTAACTGGAGCGGGGGCTGCTGGCTTTTTGGTAACTACATCATTTTTTTTTTCGTCGCCTGAACCTGCGAACAACTTCATGCCATAAATAACTCCCGTCAATACGAGCAACACTCCGAAAACGATTGAGAATGCCACTATACTGACGTTGATTGCTCCTGAAAGTCCTTCAAAGTGCATAGTTCAAATTCCTCCTGTGTATGATTTAATGAGGGATAACCCCGTGTTTCTTGCTAGGGCGTGCGATTTCGCGTTTGCTCTCGATGCCTTCAAGTGCTATGTAAAGTGCTCTGCGTGTCTCTTCAGGCATGATTACGCGGTCAACATATCCACGTTCAGCAGCTCTATACGGGTTAGCAAAAGCTTCGCGGTACTCGTCAATTTTCTCGAGTCTCTTTGCGCTTGGATCATCAGCGGCTTCGATCTCTTTCTTGAAAACGATACTTGCGGCACCTTCTGCTCCCATGACTGCGATTTCTGCTTGCGGCCAAGCTAACACGACATCAGCCCCGAGAGATTTGCTGCTCATTGCGAGATACGCACCACCGTAAGCTTTACGAAGGATAACGCTGATCAATGGCACAGTAGCTTCACTGTAAGCATAAAGCAACTTGGCTCCCTTGCGAATGATTCCGCCATTTTCTTGGTCAGTCCCTGGCAAATATCCTGGCACGTCTACGAATGTAACTATAGGAAGGTTGAAAGCGTCGCAATGTCTGATGAAGCGTGAAGCTTTATCGGAAGCGTTAATGTCAAGGCAACCGGCCATAACGTCAGCATTGTTAGCGATAATTCCGACCGAACGGCCACCGATTCTCCCGTAGCCTGTAACTATATTTTTCGCGTAACCAGCTTGAACTTCTGTGAACTCGCAATCATCAAGAACTTTTGTAATTACCTCGTGAACGTCATAGCCCTTGTTGGGATTAACCGGTACGATCTCACGCAATGAAATATCAGCGCGGTTAATGTCGTCATTACTTGGCTTAAATGGTGCGTCATCAAGATTATTTGATGGAAGGTAAGATAAAACTTTGCGGACCTGTTCAAAGCATTCAGCCTCGTCCTTGGCCTCAAAGTGAGCTACTCCGCTAACGTTGTTGTGAGTCTTCGCGCCGCCGAGCTCTTCACTTGTGATAGCCTCACCCGTAACTGCTCGAATAACTTCAGGGCCGGTTATGTGCATAATGCTTTCTTTATCGACCATGAATATAAAATCAGTGAGTGCCGGACTATAAACAGCGCCTCCAGCCGTTGGGCCCATTATGATTGAGATTTGAGGGATAACTCCACTTGCGAGAGTGTTGCGTTTGAAGATTTTGCCGTAACCGTTGAGAGCGTCAATAGCTTCTTGAATCCTAGCGCCGCCGGAGTCGTTAATGCCAATGACCGGACAACCCATTTGCATAGCCATATCCATGACCTTACAAATTTTATCAGCGTGCTTTTCTCCAAGTGAACCACCGAAGACCGTGAAATCCTGACTGAACACGAAGACTTTACGACCGTCAATAGCTCCCCAACCTGTAACAACTCCGTCCCCTAAAGGTTTTCTTTCTTCAAGGCCGAAATTATTGCAGCGATGAGTTACAAACTCGTCAATCTCTACGAATGAACCTGGGTCAAGCAACTGTGCAATACGTTCGCGGGCAGTGCCTTTACCTTTGGACTTCTGCTTAGAGACGGCTTCATCTCCTCCGCCTGCCAGAGCCTTGGTACGTTTCTCATTAAGTTCCGTGCAAAGCTCTTCTATACTACGAAATCCCATATTCGACAAGTTCCTCCTTTAATTTATGAAATGTGATTTTAGCGTGTAGAATACCATATAAATTTATTCAGCGCAAAGAATTATATAACGCAATGCAGTCCCCGTTAAATTGACAGGGGGATTTTGTAATGACTCTCCTTGAAACTAGATCGTTAAATGCTATAATTCTAGCAACAATCAATCATTACCATTACCACAAAGGAACTATATTAATTATGCCAGCAACCACGAAAGACTATCTATATATCGAGAGCAAAATTAACTCGTTAAAGAGCAAGTATGTATTTCTACGAGACAAGCCGGACTCTTATGTTTTCTCTGCCATATGTGTGATTTATAGCTTGTACAAGGAGCCAGATAATATTAGTGAAGATGATTTGAAGAACATCATAACGGATCAAGCTTATGATGGTGGCGTGGATATGCTATTAACTGATCCGCTGTCAGGTAGTGATGATTTAGTTATGTGTCAGTCTAAATTTTACAGGACTATCAGCTACGAAGAAGTGAAAAACGCTTTAACCAAAATGGCAGAGTTCTATATTAATGTTAGCGACACAAAATATGAAAACGTTAATGATAAAGTTGTTAGCAGATTTATGCAGCTTAAAACCAAAATAGGTGACGAATCCAAGGTAAGATTTATATTTTACACGAGCGCATCTCAAAATAAAATTAGCACAAAACGCCTTCGTGAGAACTTCATGAAAAAGTTCCCTGATAGTTCTAACGTTGAACTTGTAGTTATGTTTGCTGCTGACATAGTGAACGAAATCAAGGAAACTGAAACTAGATGTCCCATTGTTGAAGCTGGAGTGTTGCAAATTGATCGCAATGGAAATGTTCTTCGATACAAAGAAGAAGCTATAATCGTCAATGTGTCTGCATGTTCTGTAAAAAAGTTGTATGCCATATATGGACAACATTTGCTTTCAAAAAATTTACGTTATCATATAAGAAGTGGCCGCAAAATCGATGACGCCATCAAGGCAACTATAAATACTAGGCCGGAATTATTCTGGATGATGAACAACGGAATCACGATATTTTGTGACTCATTTACAGTTAATCGGAAAGAAGTTAATCTGACAAATTTTTCTGTAATAAACGGCGGCCAAACAGTTTATGAACTCTACAAGAACACGAATGTCAACGCTGATAATGATTTCTATCTTCCCTGCAAAATTATCCGAGCACGAGGTAACAATGAGAAGGAAAAAAATGATTACGGTTTGGAAATCTCGATAGCGGCTAACTGGCAAAAACCTATAAAGGATTTCGATTTGAGGGCTAATTCCTACGAACAAGTGCTTTTTGCGCGTGTTATGCGTGAGGTTGGAATCTTTTACCAGACTAAACGAGGCGAAACCGTGCCAAGAGAATATACAGCAAAATATTTGCATACAGACCTTGCTGAAGTTGGTAAACTGGGACTTTGTGCAATATTACAACTTCCCGGAACGGCACGTAACAAACCATCTGTGGCATACGACGACAATCACAACTTTTATGAGACAATTTTTAACACTAATCAGACTCAAGTAGCAAACATATGCAGGGAACTCTTGTACATAGATTACCATTTCGATACGTTCATTAAGAGCTATAAGAAGGAAAAATCTAATGATATTGCACTTAACGCGAGAACTATGTGTATAGCCTTTGTTGCTCTTGCTGCAAGGTATCATCAAGGAAACATAACCGATAATGATATTCACAAGTTGGGACAAAACAATAATGCTTTACGCGAAATTTCAGGAAACTTGGGCGCAATAAAATCTATTCTTCCTGTAAAGTTGTACACCGAAAAATATGATTCAGCAGTTGACGAATTATTCAGATTGATAATCAACAATGGAGCAATGATGTATTCTGGCGCAAAATACAATAACAACACCTTAACTGCTACTAACTTTCTAAAATCAGATAAAAGCTATTACTTTATTCTCAGTAATCGATGGGAAGAACTCAAAATCGGTATTAATAACTTATTTAGAGAACTAAACTAGATACCCGGAGTGTGAGTTATTCCGTGCCCCGGGATTTTTATAGCGTTATTCTTTCTCGAAGAAGCTGCTGCCTTTTGCGTACATTTCTCGTAATTTTGGTTTCTCGATTTTTCCGGTGGGATTGCGTGGAACGTCAGCGAATATAATTTTTCGTGGACGCTTATAACGTGGGAGGCCAAGGCAGAAATGGTTTATTTCCTCTTCCGTGCAGGTCATGCCTTGTTTAACTTGAATGATAGCCGCCGCAATTTCCCCGAGTCTTGGTTCAGGAAGTCCGATAACTGCAACGTCGTGAACTTTCGGGTGCGTAATGATGAAGTTCTCAATCTGTACTGGATAAAGATTTTCGCCGCCCATTATAACAACATCCTTCTTACGGTCAACAAGCCACACAAAGCCGTCCTCGTCCTGCATTGCCATATCGCCTGTGTATAGCCAATTGTCCTTAATCGTCTCTCTAGTTGCTTCAGGATTGTTGAAGTAGCAGAGCATTACGCCCGGACCCTTCACGCATAATTCGCCGGTTTCGCCTTGTTTTACAGGGTTGCCCTCGTTGTCCACGATCTTCAATTTCCAACCATAACCGGGGACTCCAATTGCTCCGACCTTGTGAATATTCTTAACTCCAAGATGCACACAGCCCGGCCCTGTTGATTCTGACAAGCCATAATTTGTATCGTATTGATGTTTAGGGAAATATTCGAGCCAATGCTTTATTAACGACGGCGGAACGGGTTGCGCACCTATATGCATCAAACGCCATTGTGATAAATTCCTGCCCTCAAGTTTCAATTCTCCTCGGTCTAACGCTGTGAGTATATCCTGGCACCATGGAACTAACAGCCACACAATCGTACACCCCTCTAACGACACTACGTCAAGAATCGTTTTTGGCGAAGTACCTTTGAGAAGAACTGCCCGGCTTCCTGTGAATAATGATCCGAACCAATGCATTTTTGCGCCCGTGTGATAAAGAGGAGGTATGCAGAGAAATACATCATCGTGAGTTGTTCCGTGATGAATGGCTTCCATTTTTGCGGACTGCATTAACGCCATATGATTATGCAAAATCGCTTTCGGGAATCCTGTTGTACCTGATGAGAAATATATCGCTGCTTCGTCAGTGTCTTCGATTAAGATTTTAGGAGCTACTGATGAACAATTGCTTACGGCCTCATTGTAACTTTCCGCAAACGACGGACAATTACTCCCTACGAAAAATAATAAGCACCTATCGCCGAGAGCAAGCGACGTATTCTCAACCCTACCGATAAATTCCGGCCCGAAAAATAACACGTCAACTTCTGCAAGACTCGTACAGTATTCGATCTCTTCAGACGAGTAACGGAAATTCAACGGCACCGCAAGAGCTCCAGTCTTGAGTATTCCAAAATATATCGGTAGCCATTCAAGACAGTTCATCAACAAAATTGCAATTTTTTGGCCTGGCTTTATACCTCTTGAGAGCAGCATATTCGCGACTCTGTTAGCTTTCTCATCAAAGACTGACCATGTAATTTCACGTCTATATGGTTTCGATGAAGTTGGCTGAATCAGTGCGTATTCTTTCCAAGTTATGCGTAAGGGTTCTTGTTGTTCTGGGTTAATCTCTACTAGTGCTACTTCATTTCCGTAGAGCTTGCTGTTACGTTCAAGTAAATCTGTGATTGGCATATAATAAACTTTCCTTCCCAATTTCAAACTTTGCGCAAAATACTCTAAACTCAAATTTCTGTCAAGGATTCATATTTGACTTGTTGCTAACAAATTTTTAACCGTGAAATTCTTCCTGCATGAACATGTACGAATGGGGCATTCTGTTTCAGCTTTGGAATATTAACAAATTAATGCTATTGCGTTTTTTTTTTTTTTTTTTGTATAC
Organism: uncultured Synergistales bacterium; assembly: GCA_905234205.1. Lineage (GTDB taxonomy): Bacteria > Synergistota > Synergistia > Synergistales > Aminobacteriaceae > JAFUXM01. The sequence continues at coordinate 6,988 of CAJOGG010000019.1, forward strand.
TTTGCACAACCTAAATTAACAGCCGGAGGGCAGAAAGGATAAAATACAACGATGAAGTTATTATTTAACGTTTTTGATTCGGGAAATAACACATTCGGCAAATCTCCCGCCGACGTATCACAGGACTCTCTTGTATCGTACAGCAGCTGCAGAGGTTGGTCTAGGATACCTTTGTTCAGGACTTTCAGTAGTTGCAGGGGCTGGTCAAGAATCCCGAATTACGCGCTTTCATATTGACACATATAGCATAAGTAAATACGAATTCATTAGAGCAGATTGGGCGAGAGTCTGACTGCTCTTTACTTATATCATAATACAAGAAGGGATAGTCTTAACTGTGAGCACGTTATTATACCCACCGTATCTTCAATGGGAAGTCGTATCTGAATGTAACCACAAGTGCATTCATTGCTATAATTACTGGCGCGCAAGTAACATTGACGTCGTAAAACATTCTGACTTTAACGCTATAACCGACAAAATCATAGCAAGAAAACCTGTCTATGTTGCCATAACGGGTGGAGAACCTCTACTGGTGTTTGACGAAATTAAGCCATGTATCTCAAGAATGATTGAGGCGGGAATAAGAATTTCTATATCGTCAAACGGGACATTGATAACGGAGGAGATAGCAAATTTTTACGAACGGAATAATATTGACACGGTTATATCGTTCCCCTCAATAGACCCTGAAATTTGCGATAAAGTTTGCAATTCTGAAGGTGTAGTTCATAAGTTAGAGGGCAAGCTAGAAATTTTGAAGCGTCATAAGATTCCTGTTACCATTAACATCGTTCTCACTAAATTAAATCTCCCGACATTGTACGACACGTTAATAGCGATAAAGCAATGGGGATTCACAGCACGAGTTGGCATTGCCCAGCGACCAATTAATGCTTCTGAAGAGTATATCAAGTACGAACTTGATCGAAATGATTTCAGGCACATAGTGAAAGAATGTATAAGAGCCAAGCGTGAATTAATGCTTGACGTTGATTTCTCGGTGTGTGTTCCTGATTGCGCGTTTGATTCCGAAGAGGAATATCTCGAGATTGATAAGGGGGACTGTTACGCCGGAACTATAGCTTACAGCATAGGCACTGACGGATCAGTAAAAGCCTGCCAGTGTGATATAAAGACGTACGGAAATATTTTGCGTGATGATTTTGAAGCCATATATGAGAAAATGTCAGAATGGCGAAATGGTGGAATGATCCCTTCAGAATGTGAACACTGCAACAGAGTCTATACATGCCGTGGCGGTTGTAGAGTGGAAGCGTTTGCCTACGATGGAGACAGAAGGACTCTCCCGACGTTTGCTAATCTTGAGAACATACCTGTGAATTATGTTAAGCCGATAGAAATTATTAACTTAGCTGATGATTCTGAATTTGAAGTTTCTCCGCACGCAAAATTTTTGAAGGATAAAGAATGTTATCGAGTCTCTGTGGGGATTGTTGCAGTTCATCTGACTAATGAGTTTGCCCAATGGCTGAAGAATAATCCGTGTTTCACATTTAAAGAGCTAGCAAAAATCTCACATATACAACATGAAGAACTCAAGTTAATTCTAAACATGCTCATCAAAAACACGATCATTAACATTGTGCGATAAATTTAGAAGCTTTAGTGTCATTTTGCCAAAACTCAAAGCATCATGCTATTATCTGACAAGTTAATATTTAATCAGGAGGAAAAAATTTTGGCAGCTTCCATCGTAATTGTATTCGCGTTAATGATCTCGGTAGTGTTAAACGTTTTGTTGTTCATGCGCAAGAAAGCCAATCCGAATCATTCAATCAGGTCCACAATCTTATCCGGCATTAAAAGCGTCAGTGAGCTAGCAACTGTTAGAGGACAATTTCAATCAATCGTAACTTTTTCGGACGGCGTAAAAATTCCTTGGCTCGATGTAAATTTCCCGGGCACTACTCGCAAATTCATGTTGAAGTATTATGGAACTATAGTTTGTGGTTGCGATTTATCTAAAGCCCAAGTATCTGAACGTTTTGACGTGAACCGAGTCAGAATCACTCTCCCTCACAGCAAAATTCTTGACGTGTACGCCGACGTAAATAGCTTTGAAGTTTACGACCAGAGCGCGGGAATCTTCACACGCGTGAAGCTTGAGGACCAGAACAGAGAAGTAAACGCTGACTTAGAAAAAGTTAAAGCACATGAATTACAGAACGGAATACTTGAACAATCGGACAACAACGTGCGAAAAATCTTAACGTCCGTAGTAGCCTCAACAGGAATGGAAGCGGAAATTTTATTCACCGACGACGAAACTTTAGCATTGATCGAAAATTCTGCCGGCACTCTTCAGCTTGAAGCGCAGGCTATGTGATATACTGATAACGAAAAAAATTCACACGCTCGTGTTTAGAATAGGTTAAAGAACGGGCGGAGGTTAAACCTATAGGAGGTAAGTTGTAAATTGGCAGTAGCAAGTATGAAGCAGTTGCTTGAGTGCGGAGTCCACTTTGGACATCAAACACGCCGCTGGAATCCCAAAATGAAACCCTACATTTTCACAGAACGCAATGGAGTCTACATCATTGACCTTCAGAAAACAGTTAGAGGTCTTGATCGTGCATATGATTTCATTCGTGAGACAGCCGCCGCTGGTGGTCATGTGTTATTCGTGGGGACAAAACGTCAAGCCCAAGAGACAATCAGAGATGAAGCTACACGTTGCGGACAGTTTTATATCAATCAGCGTTGGCTCGGTGGATTAATGACCAACTTCCCGACGATTCGCAGACGTATTTCAAGAATGCTTGAGCTAAGAAGGTACGATGAAGAAGGCAAATGGGAGGATTACACGAAAAAAGAAGCTGCTATGATCAAGAAAGAGCAGTTGAAGCTCGAGAAGTATTTAGGCGGTATAGCTAACATGACTTCAACACCCGATGCAATTTTCCTGATTGACCCACGTCGCGAAGAGAACGCAATCGCCGAAGCTCGTAAGTTGCATATCCCGGTCGTATCTATCGTTGATACTAACTGTGATCCAGAAATGATTGATTACCCGATCCCTGGAAATGACGACGCTATCAGAGCGATCAAATTAATTACAGGGTTGATGGCTAATGCAGTTATTGAAGGCAGACAGGGTGAAGACGCTGTAATAATTCCTGTGAACGAACTCAGCGGACCTGATGCACTTAGCGCAGAGGAATTAATCGCAACAAAAGAACGTCTCTATGAGAGCTACGAAGGCAACATCGACGACGAAAACATAGGGGAGTAATAAATCATGGCAGAAATTACAGCAGCAAAAGTTAAAGAATTACGCGAACGCACTGGTTCAGGAATGATGGACTGCAAAAAAGCTTTGGCCGAAACAGATGGCGACATGGAGAAAGCAATAGATTATCTCCGCGAAAAAGGTTTAGCCAAGGCAGCCAAGAAAGCAGAACGTACAGCAAGCGACGGAAGAGTATTCTTCTCACTTAGCAAAGACGGAAAATTAGGCGCAATGATCGAGCTTAACAGTGAGACAGATTTTGTGGCCAAGACCGACGAGTTCAACGACTTAGGCAACAAGATTACAGCTCACCTTTTCGCAAAAGATTACGCCGATCCCGCAGCATTATTGGCAAGCGCTCATGAATCAGGGAGCACGATCAATGACTTACTCACAGCAGTAATAGCTAAGTTGGGTGAGAATATCGTGTTAAAGCGTTTTGCAAGATTCGATTCAGCTAATGGCCGCGCGTTCAATTACATTCACAGCAATTATAAAGTAGGCGCATTGTTGGAGCTTGAAGCCGAGGATAAATCAAAACTTGATGCCCCGGAATTTGCAGAGCTTGGACATGAAATTTGCATGCAGATAGCCGCCGCTGGTCCGTCGTATCTCGTTCCTGAAGACGTTCCCGAAGAAGTTCTTGAGCGCGAGAAAGCCGTTTATCGTCAGCAGTTGCTTGATGAGGGCAAACCAGCCGACAAGATCGAGAAGATTATCCCTGGCAAGTTGAGAAAGTACTATGAGACAAGCTGCTTGCTTGAACAGGAATATATCCGCGACTCTGATAAGAAGGTTAAGGATTTAATCGCAGAAGTTGGCAAGAAACTCGGAACTAAGATCAGTGTGAAACGTTTTGAGCGTTTTGCGATAGGCGAGTAAGAAAAATTTTGATGAGAATGGCTCCAGTGTGAATGAGTTTGCGCTGGGGCGTTTTTGTAATTGTCAATCATGTATAAACGTATATTACTCAAACTTTCAGGAGAAGTATTAGCGGGAGATAAACACACGGGGCTTGATTTCAAATTCATTCGTGATTTCGCGGAAAGTCTTGCAAAGATTCGTAATGCCGGAATTGAGCTTTCAATGGTTATCGGTGGCGGAAATATGCTGCGTGGTCGTGATGCTCTTGAATATGGCCTTGACCGTGTGAGCATTGACACAATAGGAATGCTTGGGACTGTAATGAATGCCCTTGCGATTAAAGCAGCCCTTGAGAA
>CAJOGG010000020.1 GCA_905234205.1 uncultured Synergistales bacterium
ACACTGTACGACCATAGCCAACGAAATATCGAAGTGGTTATTGCTGTGACAACCCCACATGAGTCCGAAATCTGCGCATAACTGACCAACGCGAACAGAGCCATTCATCGTCCAGAAGTGAGGATCAGCCAACGGAATATCAACGGCTTGTAATGTTAAAGCATGACACATTTGTCTCCAGTCCGTGTTAATCATATTCGTAGCTGTCGGCATCATAGCGGCTTTTCTGAACTCGGCCATTACTTCACGACCACTAAAACCGCCTTCAGCTCCAACTGGATCTTCACAATAAGCTAAGCACTCTTTCAACTGTGGTGCGATCTCTAACGCTTCCTTCAAACTCCAGCAGCCGTTCGGGTCTAAATCTACGCGGGCATTCGGGAACGCTTTCTTGATGGCCTGCACTGCCTTTAACTCTTCCTTCGGTGGCAACACTCCTCCTTTAAGCTTGAAGTCCTCAAAGCCATATTTCTCGTGAGTAGCCTTTGCCAATGCGACAATTTTTTCCGGGGTCAATGCTTCTTCGTGACGTAACCTGTACCAATCGCAAGGAGAGTCGGGCTCTTCTTCATAGGGTAAATCAGTTTTCTTTCTGTCGCCGATATAGAACAGGTAACTCAAGAATCTAACGCGCTCTCTTTGAACGCCATCACCCATTAACGCCGCAGCAGGTACGTCCAAAAATTTCCCCATCAGGTCAAGCAAAGGAGCCTCAACCGCAGTAACAACATGAACGCCCGTACGTAAATCGAAAGTTTGTAAGCCTCTAACGTCGTCTTTGATATTAGCGTCGAGCCATTTGCGAATCTGGTTCAACGTGTTCTTGTAATCAGCGATTCGAGTCCCGATGACTAAGTGCTTGATGTCCTCAAGGGCCTTTGTGATCTTCTGACCACCAGGGACTTCTCCTGCGCCGATATTTCCTGACGAGTCCTCAAGGATTACTATGTTACGAGTGAAAAAAGGTGCGTGCGCTCCGCTCAAGTTAAGCTCCATGCAGTCATGCCCGGCAACCGGATAAACGTCCATGCGCTTAATTGTTGGTATAGCTGTCATATAACGATGCCTCCATATGAAATTGATTCGTAAAATTTTTTGTGGGTATTAATGAATTGGTCAGTATTATATAACAAAAACAGCCCCCGATTCTCTAACAAAATACGGAAGCTGTCACAAAGTCTTAGTCATTCTTGCAAGCCTCTAACCGTCCCCGAACAGTCCTAAAATATCAGACAAATCTACAGCAGCGTCCTCTTCTTCAACTCTGTCTTTAATAGCTTGGGTTTCGACCTCAAGTTTCTTTCGTGCCTCGAGAATGCTCTTGGATTGTTCAAGACGTTTGATAGCTGCGTCAATATAGCCGTTATCATAGAGAGTCATAGCTGCGTTCTTGATATAGCCACCTAGGAAAGCTTCATACTTTCTCGCGTCAGCTTCGGTCTTGTCAAAATCGCCTTGGAATTTTCCCGTGTACTTCTTAGCAAATTTTTCAACTTCCCACGACAATAAATCCTTGCTTATGTCCTCAAGTGAATCAAGCATCTTGTCGAACTCGGTTTTAGTTGAAACTTTGTCAACGTATCTTTCACCGGAAGTAAAGTCATATTTAAGCTTGAACCCTTCATCTTCAGTCGTTTCAGGGTCAGGGACTTGTGCGGGCTCTTCTGGTGTCGAGTCTTCAACAGCTTCACGAATTTCCGTAGGCAACGTTATAGCTTCATCAATAGCAGGTTCTGCACCCTCGTCAACTTCTTGAGTCTCTTCTTCTGGTTCTGACTCGTTCGTGACTTCTTCAATAGGTTCAGTGCTATTTATCTCTGTTGTAGGCGTTATAGATTCTTCCTGGATTGTTTCTTCCGCTGCTGTCTCTGTAATTTCTTCAACGGGTTCAATCTCTTCAGCTTCTTGCTCGATTTCAGTCTCTTCTTCTGGCTCTGCTTCGACAATCTCCGGGAGCCCTTCCTGTTCCTGTTCAGCGTCGTTGCTCTCTTCAACTTGTTCTTCAAAATTTTCAACAGGTGCGGGAATTTCTTCAGGCTCTTCAGCTTGTATTTCTGGCTCTGAAATAATTTCGGGCAGTTCTTCAGCTTCTTCGTGTTGAGATTCTGTTTCAGGTGTTATTTCTGCTTCAACTTCAAGAACAGGAGCAGGTTCTTCGATTTCTTCACATGATTCAGCTTCCTGAATTTCAGGTTCGAGTTCTTCTACTTCTTCGATCTCTCTAACGATAGGCACAATTATTTCAGGAGTTTGAATTTCTTCCCCTAGTTCCTGCTCTAGCTCTTCAAGTTCCTCTAAGACTTCAAGCTTTTCATCAATGATCTTGTGTAAATTTGCAATATTTATTTCGGACTCTTCGTCAAATTCGTCAAGCTCTTCAATCTCTGGCTCAACGAGTTCAACTTCGGGCTTCGGTTTCTTCTTGATTAAAGCTGCTCGTAAGAATGGCATTCTTAATCACCTAACGCAAGGGCCATTAAATCATCAATACGCTTAATAAAATCGGCGGGATCATCAGGTGCAGCGCCTTCGAGAATAATAGCTTGATCGTACAAAGTTTTCAGCATGTCGGGGACTTTCTCGTTGTCGTTCTTCGCAAGTTCTATTAACTTCTTGATAATCGGGTGAGATACGTTTAACTCTAACACTCGCTTCTGAGCTTGAGGAGCTTGGCCGATTGAACGCAATATGCTTTCCATTTGCAGCGACATTCCACCACGTAAACACGCAGGCGAACTTGTGAGGCTTACTGATGGCTTAACGTTTTCGAGCTTTTCTCCCAGAACCTCAAGTGCTTTCTTCTTCAGTGGCTCAAAGTCTGACTCAATAGCCTTGATTTTGTCCTCGTTGGATTTCTTCTCGTCGTCAGTTTCTGCGCTCACGTCATCACTTGCAATGTTCAGCAATTGTTTAGCTTCAGCCGGGAAAATGAATCTCGAGTCATTCAATATAACCTCGTCAACTGGATCAGTCATCAATAAGACTTCATAGCCCTTTTCCGTGAATGGTTCCAACTTCGGGGAGGCTTTCAGAGCTGAAAGAGTGTCGCGCCCTGCCAAGCAGTATATGCCCTTCTGTTCAGGCTTCATTCGTGCCTCGTATTCGGCCAAGGTCGTCCATTCGTCGCTGTTAGTTGTCCTGAATAAAGCAATGTCAAGAATATTTTTCGCGTGCTCATGATCTTGAACTATGCCTTCTTTGAGAATCTTTCCAAAAGCTAACCAGAACTTGATGAATTTTTCGCGGTCGTTCTCTAACAACTTCTTGAGTTCATTGTAAATTTTTCGTTGCGTGCTACGTCTTTTAACTCGAATTATTGGCTCGTCCTGTAAAATTTCACGTGAAATATTAAGCGGCAAGTCCTCCGAATCAATTACGCCCCTGATAAAACGCAAGTAACCCGGGATTAAGTCCTTGAAGTCGTTCATGATAAACACGCGATTGATATACAAGCTGACACCGCCGGACTCGGGATTCATGAATAAATCAAACGGAGCTTGTGAAGGCACAAATAATAATCCCTTGAAATTAGTTGAACCTTCTGCGTTAATCTTTATGTGCATCAATGGCTCTTGCCAGTCGTGAGTCAAATGCTTGTAAAATTCTTTATACTCGTCCTCAGTGATTTCGTTGTCGGGTCTTTGCCAGATAGCTTTTTGCGAGTTAATAGTCTTATCCTTGAACAATATTGGCCACGAAATAAAATCTGAATATTTCTCTATAATTCCTCGTATAGTCCATTCATCAAGATAATTTTTCGCGCTTTTGTCCGGGTCGTCAGTGTTTTCTCTAATATATAGCGTTACAGTTGTGCCACATTCGCTCCTCTGGTCAAAATCTTCGATAGTGTATTTGCCGGTTCCGTTTGACGTAAATTTGTAGGTTTCACTTGTCCCGAGCTTGCGTGTTACGACTTCAACTTTATCTGCGACCATAAAGACCGAATAAAAGCCCACGCCAAATTGCCCGATTAATTCCTGCTGGGTGTTTGAGTCTTTAGCGGCCTTTAGAAATTCTTTAGTGCCTGATTTAGCGATTGTGCCAAGATAATTTATTAACTCGTCACGAGTCATTCCTATTCCATTATCGCTAACTGATAAAGTTTTGTTGTCGGGATTGAGTTCGATTTTAATTACGGCGTTGGTATTCTCTGCCAGTTCTGAATTTTTTAGTGTCTCTATGCGTCTTTTGTCTAATGCGTCTGAGGCGTTTGAGATTAGCTCTCGTAAAAATATATCTTTATTCGAGTACACAGAGTTTATCATCATCTTCAACAACTCTGCGGCTTCTGTCTGAAAATAGAATTCTTCCTCGTTCATTATTATTTACCCTTTACTTACCATAAAAGCCGGAGTCATTCTGCGCGTGACAAAACCTCCGGCCGTTGCTCAAATTTTCATGTTGCTTAATGATTAACTAGCTGCTTCTTCGCTCTTGATTTTCACGACTTGGCGACCACGATAATAACCGCATGACGGGCAAGCATGATGAGCCAATACTACTTCACCACAATGTGGGCAGCTCTTTGTGTTGGGTGCGCTCAATGCACTAAGCCAATGTGCTTTTCTCTGTGCTGTACGAGCGTGAGATGTTTTCCTCTTAGGTGTTGCCATGATAAATAATTTCCCTTCTACAAATTATGATTACTCAATTACAAAATTTCGCAGTGCTTCGAGTCTTGGGTCAACGCTCTCAATTTTGCACGAGCAAGGCCCTTCGTTGAGATCCGCGCCACAATTCGGACATAACCCTTTACAATCTTCCTTGCACAAAACTTTCGTGGGAAGCAACGTAAAAATGCTCTCCTGAATCTGTGGCATGATGTCAATAACTTTCCCGAAATAGTCAATCTCTACTGGCATATAGTCACCGAAATCATCAACGGCTTCTTCTTCGGCACTGTGCAAATAGTAAAGATACCCTAAATTTTCCGATATTTCAAGACTTGTAACCTTGAGGCACCTTGCACATTCTGCTTGAATAACAGCGTCAACTTCTATCTCAACTGACAATAAGGACTCTTCAAGCCATTTCGCGATAACGTCAACGTTAAAACCGTCAGGGAAGATAAATTCTTGGCCCTCAAATTTCAGCAAGCCTTCAGGAAAATTATAATGCGCTAAAGATTCCGCCTCCGTGTCATTCCTAGGAGGTAGATTCAGTAGCGCTTTCTGTTCGTCGTTGAATATATTATGCAAATGCTATACGCTTCGTTTCGCGTGCGATCATTAATTCTTCGTTGGTGGGAACTACCATAACTGTAACTTTTGAGTCATCAGCACTTACGATAGCTTCTTTACCGCGAATGTTATTCTTGGCCGGGTCAATCTTTACTCCCATGAACTCAAGAGGTTTGCAGACTCCTTCACGAGTGGCGCCACTGTTCTCACCAATACCAGCTGTGAAGACTATAACGTCAAGGCCACCCATAGCGACTGTATAAGCTCCGATATACTTTCTGATTCCGTACTCAAGCATGTTGATAGCAAGTTTCGCACGTTCATTGCCTTTGTTAGCGGCTTCCTCAACGTCACGTAAATCGCTGCTTACTCCTGAAATTCCAAGTAAACCGCTCTTCTTGTTCATGAAGTTGTTCATTTCGTCGGCTGAATATTTCGTGATATTCTGGACAAAAGGCACACAAGCTGGATCCATATCGCCTGTACGAGTTCCCATTAAGACACCTGCAAGCGGCGTTAAACCCATTGACGTATCAATACACTTACCGTTCTTTACAGCACTGATTGAGCTTCCGTTGCCTAAGTGGCATGTAATCATCTTGAGAGATTCGAGAGGCTTGCCCAAAATTTCAGCGGTCCTCAATGCTACAAAGTGATGGCTTGTTCCATGTGCTCCATAGCGTCTTACTCTGTGAGTCTCGTAAAATTCCCAAGGAAGACCATACATATACGCATAATCGGGCATTGTCTGATGAAAAGCTGTATCAAATACTACGACGTTCGGCAATTTCGGGAGAGCGTGCTGAATAGCTTCAATACCCATAATGTGACCAGGATTGTGTAAAGGAGCAAGCGGGATACACTGTCGGAGTCCGTCCATAACTTTTGCGTCAACGAGCACAGACTCTTTGTAGAGATCGCCTCCAGAAACTATACGGTGACCAGCGGCTGAAATTTCGTCAAGGGATTTAAGAACGCCATGATCTTTATCAAGCAGTGCATCAAGTACTAGCTTCATAGCGACTTTGTGATCTTTAATCGGCGTTGCGATTGTGAAGGGTTCTGCGCCGGTCTTTCTGTGAGTGATATTCGAGCCTTCAATGCCTATTCTATCTACGAGACCTTTAGCCGAGACTGACTCGTTTTCCATATCGAATAACTGATACTTGAGGGAAGAACTGCCGCAGTTAATTACGAGAATTTTCATGACGTTATTAATTTACCTGCCTTCATTTAATATAATGGCGGAGACGTAGAGATTCGAACTCTAGGAACGGCAAGCCGCTCAGTTGATTTCGAGTCAACCGCCTTCGACCACTCGGCCACGTCTCCACTTCAGATGTGTATGTGAATATGATTGAATCGTGATTGACGCGTTATTATAGCTTTGAGTTTAGCGCATTGTCAATTTTTTATTCCAAGTGTGCCTCTTCGTTCTTAATCTCCCAATGAATCAAGAATGTTAATGCACCGCGTAGAACTATAATAGCCCCAAGTATTGCCATTTCGCTCCATTCACGAACTATAACAGTACGCAAAACTTCTCCGCCAAGTTTGAACTCCAACGCCAACGCTATTCCCTTAGCAAGATTTAATCTCACGTGAGGATCATGACGAAGACAACCCCATATGCTCTTTACTGTCGTAACGATTAAAATAGCAACTCCTACACATTCCATTAAGAGAATGCCATACTGAACCGTCAGCTTAAATAATCCTTCCACATATTCTAAAGTTTCCATAATGGTTATTTACTCCACTGTAACACTTTTTGCGAGGTTACGAGGTTTATCAACGTCAAGTTTACGAGCAACTGCGACATAATATCCCAACAACTGCAACGGAATTACGCTTAAACTTGCGGCGAAATGTTCATCTGTTTCAGGAATGTTATATACAAAATCGGCTTCTTCACGCAAATATTCACAGCCTCTAGTAGCGACGATCAACAAGAATCCTCCGCGGCTTTTTGCTTCTAACATGTTGCTGGCGATTTTTTGGTAGAGTTTCTTTTGCGTCATTACCCCTGCCACTAACATTCCCTTCTCTATCAAGCTAATCGGTCCGTGTTTCATTTCTCCGGCAGCACAAGCTTCAGAATGCAAGTAGCTTATCTCTTTCATCTTGAGACTTCCTTCCATTGCTACGGCGTAATCAATATTTCGGCCAAGATAAAAAGCGTTTTTGGCATTCACGAATCTATAGGCTAGATCTTCAAGTTTTTCCTTCTCGTCAAGAATTTCGTCTATCTTCTCCGGAAGTTTCTGAAGCTCTGCGATTAATTGCTCATAGTAAGCTTCTTCGATACAGCCACGAACTTTTGCTAGCTGCATTGCGATAACATAACAGGCGATCAATTGTGCGCTATAAGCTTTTGTAGTTGCAACTGCGATTTCTGGGCCGGCCATTGTGTAGAAAACGCTATCTGCTTCACGGGCTATTGTGCTTCCTACGACGTTGACTATAGCAAGAGTTTTGATTCCGTTCTCCTTGGCTCGTCTCATGGCTGCTAAAGTGTCCGCGGTCTCGCCTGATTGACTTATGATTATTGCTAGGGCGTTTTTGTCCATGGGCATTGAACGATAACGGAACTCTGAGGCAAGTTCTATACGCACGGGAATTTTTGCCAAGTCCTCTATCACGTATTGAGCAACTGCTCCGGCATGATAAGCTGAACCACAAGCAATGATGTAAATTTGTGATAATGCTTTGATATTTTCGTCGGCCAATCCAATTTCGCTCAAGTCAATTTTCCCTGAATGATATACGCTTCCGAAAGTGTCTTTGACTGCTCGTGCCTGCTCGTGAATTTCCTTCATCATGAAGTGTTCAAAGCCGCCTTTTTCTGCCGCGTTCATGTCCCAAGTTACTTCGCTTAGATCTTTAGGTTTTGCGTAGCCTTCAGTGTCAAAGAATCTCACTACACCTTTTTTCAACTGTACTATCTCCATGTTATCGAGATAATAAACTTGTCTAGTATCCTGCAAGATCGCGCTCACGTCTGAAGCTAAGAATGACTCGCCTTTGCCTTGACCAGCGATTAACGGTAAATCTTTTCTTGCGCCCCAAACTTCATCAGGACAATCACGAAACAACAACACGAAACAATATGAGCCTTCGATCTCTTTTATAGCTCGTGTGATGGCCTTCAATGGATTCTTTTCTTGCTTGTAGTAAAAATCTATGAGCTTTACGGCCGCTTCGGTGTCTGTTTGTGAGTAAAATTTATAACCGTATTCGGCTAACTTGTTCTTGATTTCGCGATAGTTCTCAACGATTCCATTATGAACAGCTACAACCGACATATCATCGCTCCATAACGGGTGGGCGTTTACGTCTGAAGGTTCTCCGTGAGTTGCCCAACGTGTATGACCTATACCGCACGTACCCGGAACTTCTTGGCCCGATTTGATTCGCTCCTCCAAAACTTTCAAGCGCCCTTTGTTCTTCGCTATCTTGATTTCCTCGTCCTTCAGCACTGCCACGCCTGCAGAGTCATAGCCCCTGTATTCAAGTTTGGCTAAGCCGTTGAGTAAAATATCGCTGGCTTGACGATTTCCTGTGTAACCTAGAATCCCGCACATAAAAACTTTTCCTCCTGCTAGAATTTACTTACGCTTTGGAGATTCAACGCGAGTATTGTCTCTGGGAGCTTGCATATCTTGCACTTCTGCCTCAAGAACATGTTTCCAACCGACATAATTACCATCAGGAGTACAAACAACGGGATCACCATCGCACCAAATTCCATCGAGATAATAACCAGCGTAGGCACATGGAGCAACGAACAAAACAGTAAGCACAAACAAAGCAACTACTAACAACTTCTTCATGAATAAACCCCCTTAAATACAATTTTAAGTCTTGAATAAAGTTATTCTATCATGTTAAGCAGTAGTTTACGCATTATTCTTCTCAAAAAACACGTGAAGCCTTTAACATTTTTTCGCGGTCGAGAAACTTCACGTTGTTCACGATCCACTCGCGCATTTCCTGGCCTTCTGGTGTATCTTGCGAAGCCGAGAGAAACTCTAATTCGATTCCTAAATTTTTCGCTACGTCATTAGCAATTACTGGCCACACTTTGCCAATATCTCCAACTACCGGGATGCTTCCTTCGTGACGAGCAAAGGCTGACATTTCCATTCTAAACGGGATTTTCGCGGCTTTAGTTTTCGGGAGACCTTTGTCTATTGCTTCCTGGACGGTCTTGTTTAACTCAACGGCTTTGCGTAAATTTTCGTCGAGATCGATTCGGATTAAACTTTTGTCGCGTAAGTTATAAGTGTTTTGACCTGACCACCAAGCCCAAATTCCGTGACCTGTATAGCACTCAAACGGGCCATCATGAATTTCTTGTGTTAAGGCTACTGCGCTCTCGATAATCACATCACAAGACGCTAACATTTTGGATATACGCATTGAACGTTCTGAAACAGGGATTGAATCTCCGATTGACATTCCCACAGCTCCACCGCCGACCAATTGAGGGATAGTAACGAGTACAGGGACATTCTTACGTGCAGCCGCTCCCAACATTGTATGTTCATCACAACCCCAACCAGCAACAACTTCAAACGGCAAGCCATACATACGGGCCAAGGCCAAAACCTCATGAGCAAGTCTTTCAGTTCTCAAGCCCATAGGATAGGCCATATTTCCAGCAGCTTTGATAATTTGATTCACGTGAGGGAGTTTAGAGCCGCGTTCTAATAAATCATTATCAAGGGGCATTTCTCGTTTGATAACGTCAACTTCAGAACCGTTCATGCAGGTAAACTCAAACACGTCGCCACGTGGCATTTTGTCCATATTCATTCCCAAGGCTTTAGCGTCAACACGATACACTTTGTCTAAAGCGCCCGCCATTTCGTGAGCTATGACTGCAGAACTTGTAGAGACTGCATCGACTATCCCAACGCGAATTAATTCGGCTATCAAAGTAGTAACGCCTTCATGAATGTTAGGGCCACTGCCTGTTACAACCATGACCTTGCCGCCACGTTTTTTGACTTCGGTTATACGAGTGATAGCTGCCTGAATGGATTCTTGGGAACGCGAATCTAGGGAAGAGCGGAAATTTTCCAGTTGAGAGAGTCCAAATAGATGCGACATAAATAAATTCCTCCTTATATACAACAAGAGCTCGCCTCGAAAGCGAACCCTTCTATGCCTAATCGGTGTTATACCGAGTTATATTCTTGGCGGTCCCAGCGGGATTCGAACCCGCGTCGCAGCCTTGAAAGGGCTGTGTCCTAGGCCTCTGGACGATGGGACCTAACTACTGGTGAATCGCGGGGGACTTGAACCCCCGACACCCGGATTAAAAGTCCGGTGCTCTACCGACTGAGCTAGCGATTCGCTCAAAAACAACAGGGGGTATTATATTCTTACAATGCGGGATTTGTCAAGCCCTTCTCAACATTTTAATTGACATAAAAAACGGGGGCAAATGTCGTTGTGGCAAAAGCTCCCCGATTGTCTGCGTGTATGTGGATAGCTAAATTGAATTAAGCTTGCGGTGCCTCTGGTGCGGGAGTTGAAGTCGGAGTTGTAGGTATTGTATAACGTCGAGCATGTTTCTGAATCTCGTCACGAACCGTCTTTGGATCAGGAATATTATGTGCGCGGATCTCTTCCATTGCTGTCCCTGATGAAGTTACGATCACGTCACCGATATTGAACAAGGTCTGCATGAGATTTTGACCTACCTTAATGTGTATGATATTAGAAAGGCCAATTTCTACGGACTCTCTGAAGTCAGAGCTAAACGGCTTTAACGTGTGGCATACAACAAATGCAACTTCTTGATCTTCAGGCTTATCAGGGTTATCCTTCAAAATCAGAACCATAGTAACGCGCTTGATGGCAATGTATATGAATATCAACAGATCAGCAACGACCGCTGCTATCCATAGCCATTTCTTGTAAGCT
>CAJOGG010000021.1:0-745 GCA_905234205.1 uncultured Synergistales bacterium
CTTGCGGGGCTGAAGTTCAGAAGGGTAACGCACCAGAGGAGAGAAAATTACAAAGATTGTTCCGAAATCCTGACTTCACGAAATTAATAAAACGCTGTAACGATTTTGGCGCAGGAGGAGTTAGTGTTGCTGTCGGTGAACTTGCTGACGGGCTTGACATAAACCTTGACGCAGTGCCGCTGAAATATGCCGGGCTTGACGGTACAGAAATAGCAGTGAGTGAGTCTCAGGAAAGAATGGCCGTGGTTGTTGCTGCTGAAGACGTTGAACGAGTGAAAGATTTAGCCTTATCCGAGGACGTTGAAGCCAGTGTTATAGCTCGTGTGAATGACTCTGGACGTATGCGAATGACTTGGCGAGGAAAAGAGATCGTGAACTTGTCGCGCGAATTTATCAACAGCAACGGGGCATCAAGACATACAAGCGTAAAGGTTATAACCCAAGGGGAGACGAGAATACTATCAAGCCTCAATGTATGTTCAAAGCAGGGACTTGCGGAGAGATTTGACTCGACTGTCGGGGCTCATAGCGTGTTAATGCCATTCGGTGGAAAATTCCAAAAGACTCCGACTCAAACAATGGTCGCAAAAATTCCAACGGGCTTCAACGAGACTGATACGTGTTCGGTTATGTCATATGGCTTTGATCCGTACATTTCAGAGTGTTCAACGTTTAAAGGCGCGTATATAGCCGTGGCTGATTCGTTGTGCAAGATAATAGCCTCGGGCGGTAACCTCAAACATTG
>CAJOGG010000021.1:890-18184 GCA_905234205.1 uncultured Synergistales bacterium
AAATTTTGACGTGCCTCCTACGTTAATATCGTTTGCTGTGAGTGTTGCTGACGTTCACGAAATAATCACACCTGAATTTAAGCGTGCCGGCTCACGAGTCATCTTGCTTGAACCTGATTACGATGATAAGGGCTTGCCTGTAAGTGACTCGTTGCTGAAAATTTTTGATGAGCTTCAGAAACTCAACGCTGCGGGAAAAATTTTGTCGTGCTACGTGCCAACGTTTGGAGGAGTTAAAGCTGCTACCTTCAAAATGTGCTTGGGAAATAATTTTGGCTTTGAGTTCACCAACACGAATTATCACAACAATCATTGCCAATTTATCATTGAGATTAACGACGCTGAATACGGAAAAGAGCTTGGCCGAGTGATTGAGTCTCCGGAAATTATATTTAACGGTGAACATGAGCAACTTTCTGACCTTGAGAAAATTTATGATGCGCCACTGGAGTCAATCTTCCCGACGAAAACTCAAGAGGCTTTACAGATTCCCGACGTGAAGATAAATTCTGACCTACCAAAAACTTTTTACGCTCACAAACTCTCTACGCAAGCAAGCTTCTTGATACCCGTATTTGCCGGGACTAATTGCGAGTACGAGACGGCCAAGGCAATTCACAAAGCTGGAGGCAAGCCGGAAATTTTCGTAGTGAGAACTTTAACGCCCGAACTTATGCGACAATCAGCCGAGGAATTTTCACGCAAGCTCAAAGATTCTCAAGCTCTAGTTTTGCCTGGAGGATTCTCAAATGGAGACGAGCCTGACGGGTCAGGGAAATTCATAGCGATATTCTTGCGTAGTCCTGAAGTTAGTGAAAGTGTTGCTAATTTGCTTGACGTTAAAGGCGGATTAATCTGTGGAATATGTAACGGATTTCAAGCTCTAGTCAAGACAGGTTTGCTCCCGTTTGGTAAAATTTGCTCACCCGAAGAATTGCCCAGCACTTTGACATTTAATTCAATCGGCCGACATCAATCCAGAATAATTCGTTCTCGTGTAATCGCTAATCATTCGCCCTGGTTGAGACTCACAAAAGTTGGCGAAGTGTATTCAATCCCCATTTCTCACGGTGAAGGAAAATTCTTGTGCGATGAAACTATGTTCAGGAAGTTAATGAGCGCTGGCCAAGTCGCAGGACAATATGTCAACTTCAACAACGAGCCTTCAATGGAAACGCAATTTAATCCGTCGGGTTCATGTTATGCTATTGAGTGCTTGACGTCTCCAGATGGCAGAGTTTTAGGGCGAATGGGGCACGTTGAAAGAGTTGGACGCGATTTGTACAGGAATGTCCTCGGAAATTATGACATGAAATTTTTTGAGGCAGCCTGTGAATATTTTAGTTAAGGAGTTGTTATAAACTTTGGAACGCAAAAATCTTGAGCAATACCTAGGAATGAATATCGAAATCATGTTGATGCCGGACGGTCACAAAACCTCCGGTGTCCTTCTTAAATGTGAAGATGATCATATAGCTTTAGGCAATGAGTTATGGGTTTACCCAATGATATGGGGAGTTCGTCCTATAGATAATAAAGTCGAAATAGACAAGCAGCCAGAAGCTCCCGTTAATGTTTCACCTGAACAACCAAAATCTCAAAGCATAAACTTTCAAAGCGACCTCGATAAATATTTTCACCTTATGCAGCAGGATTTAGAAGCTTATACGTTAAACGCCGATTATGTTCGCAAATTTAGACAGAAGGGCCCAAATAAGATCCAGAAGATTATCGAGAGCATACTCACTAAATATCAATATGCAGTCAAGACTCATGAAGATAGACCTTACTCTATGCGTATGCGCGAAATTCTTAACACAGCTTATCAATTATGGAAGGCGAACAAGAATAATATAGCCGCGTCAGAAATTTATGCATTCGTTCTATATCTTACTGGTGAAAGTGAGAGAAGCGTAAAACTTTATGTGCGAGTTCATGATTTTCACGGAGCTTTTATGGCCGCAGCGTCGACAGCCTCAAAGATTTTAGCCTCAACATGTATAGCTATAAGTGAACCTTTAACGCCTAAAAATTTCGCTACGTTATTGAAACTTGATCCGCCGCAATTGATTACCCTCCTGAAATGGATTATGAACAATGCGATTCTTAACGATAACTCTACGGAAGAATATAAAGAATTATGCTTTAATCATGTTGCTAGTTTATCGGCAAAAGTTTTGGGCTTTTCATCGTGGAACGACAACGACACTTTATTCTCGCAAGCTAATATTGACGCGTTAATGCAATGGCTTGAAACTCAACCTGACGACAATAAAATTATCACTGATGCTGAAAAACTCGTAGATAAATCGAAATTGCCAATCCTTGAAGATAACAGTAAACCTAAAATTGACTGGACTACAGTGAGATTTGAAGGAGAGTTCGATTTCTTTAACCCCAACCGCGACAAATTATATGGCTTTATCAAGTGTCCAATCCTCAAAAAATATAACGTGCCTTTACGCTCTGAAAATTCCGTTTTCGTTCACTTCAATCAGATTCAGGACAGAGATTTACGCCGTAAATTATTGCTCGATAAAAAAATGAAGCCACAAATTCGTGTTACGTTCAAACTTGGCAATAACGTTGAGGGCCCGGCAGCGTTTGAGGTGCGCGAGAAACAATCTAGCATGGCTGATACGTTATTGAAGGTCGATGTGGCCGCAGCTTTATCTGAAGAGGGCGAAATAGATTTTTATAGGCGTCATGAAGATATTCCATTCGGGAAAGTCAGAACCAAAGACGGAAAGTTATACACGTTCAACGAGAGCAATATTATTGATCCTGTGTTAGCTGTCTTTCTCGAATACACTCCTTCAGCAGAAGGCCACCCCGTTAGATTTACTAAAACTTTTCTCGAGAACAACAAAGTTCAAATTCATAATATCGAGTCCGCAATAAATTTCCCTGAAGATAAGCTAAAGGCTTGGGAAGAAGGGGGCTTAATCAAGAAAGCTAAGGAGCGAATGAATATTAATTTCACCGACGACGAATTTAACCACGAAGATAGCGAGATAACTGACGAGATTGACGAGTTAATTAATCGTGGTTACATACCGCTTGATGTATATTCTCCTGATAATGGCAACGAAACGAAAATTGCAGACGTGCTTCAAGTAAACGACATTAGCGAACAAAAAAGAAACGGCGTGGAGACTTTCAACGAGTTACCAAAATTTTTGCAGGATAAAATATTGAGCGTGAGGACGGCCGGCAAAGTCAACACAGAATTTTTGGGCGATACACTTTACAGACGCGGGCATTATAAAGAAGTCAAGGCGAATTATTTGCAGCTTATAGGCAAGTTCAACAGTGAGGACGCTACACTTACAAACGCTGAACGGGCTGAACAATGTATCTTGATTGCCAGATACGTGTACAATTTTTTCGCTCTTGCTGATTATGCTGACATAAAACTTTATTCCGCCTCCGAAGAAGATAATATTCGCGTGATGGCTTACAAGGGACTCGAATACTTGATCTATGAACAACTTGACGGGGCCAAGAAGAACGAAGCAAATTACGATACTGCCCGAAGATTTTGTTTGCTCAAGATAGCCGACGAGATTCAGACAGCAAGACAAATTGATAATGACAACATGTGGCTGAAAATTTATATTTACTCGTATTTTGTGAATGGCTTGAGAGTCCATAGCAAGAGTGGTAAATGGTCGCCGCAGAATATTTCGTTGGCCGGGAGCAGCTTGCTTGAGTGCAACGACTTCAATAAATTCTACGATGGTTTGTTGGCATTAGCTTACGTGACAGAACCTTCGCTTTTGTATAAGACTCTGCGTGACGTGCTTTACAATCCTGAATACGCGGGAATGTTGCTTGAGAAACTTGGCCTTGATTACAGCAAAGGAAATATAATGACTCAGCTTCAGGAGAGCTTCCAAAATTCACTCAACGAATACGCAAAACGTAAAGATATATTCATGCAGGACCCTGAAGTGAAACTTTCGCCGGAGATATTTAGAATCTTGAGCGTACAATCTGGAATAATTCGCCTAATGAAACGAGAGCTTGCTAACGTGTTGAAGACTTCCCCGGAAAATCTTGACCCAGCTTTGAAACGAGTTATCCCTATACTTGATAGTGACGAGTCCAGAAATTCTCTGGCCAAGACGCGACGAAAATATAACCCTGAACTCTGCTTGATATTCTTCCGATAAACGTGCTTGGAAAAATCATGGGGCAACATTGGCCGACGTTCGCAGTGTATTTCAACAACAAATCTTATAACATGTACTGGAAGGAACGTTTCGAAAAATTACAATGGGTTCGTAATCCTGTCGTTCATGCTCACCCCGAGTATGTCAAGAAAGAGGACGTTGAACAAGTGAAAGCTATTTGTCAGGAAATTACGGAATGCCTTGCAGGAAAATTGTAACGAGATAACAAAATCCCCACTGCCTTAATGACAATGGGGACTCAAATTATTTGCTCTAATTATTATGCTTCAGCTGTTATTTCGACTTTCTTGTGTGCTTTGTCCTGACTCTTCTCGTTCACTTCGATAGTTAAGACTCCGTTCTTGAAACCTGCCTTCGCGCTCTCTGGATCAACTTCAACTGGAAACGCTATAACCCTTTCGATTTTTCCGTAAGCTCTCTCGCTCCTGAAGTAGTTTTTGTCGTCGCCGCCTTCTTTGGTCTCCGTCTTCTTCTCGGCTGATAAAGTCAATCTGTCCGCATAAACATGAAGGTCAACGTTCTCAGGTGCTATTCCCGGTAATTCAGCCTCTGCAAAAATTTTCCCGTCCTTGCGATATACATCAATGCTAGCTGCTCCCGTGAAGCCTTTGAAATTATCGTTGAAGCCAGCGAAAAATGGTGCTGCAAAATTTCTCTCGAACTCGTCAAACATTCTAGCTGGATCCATCATTCTCATCATTGGATAATATTTCTCTCTACTCATTGTAATTCAATCTCCTTCATCAAATTATTTCTTATCTCGTGATTTCTCCCTCACGACGCTGCATATTATATCTCTGACTTTTATAAATCATATCGTAACAATTACTGACTTTTGACTTTTATTGCCCAACAAAAAACCTCCCCGTGTTATCGAGGAGGCGTGAGTGCGATTAACGAGTTAGTCTTAAGCTTTTCTGCCCTTCATGTATGACAAGCAAACAAGCAATAAGGCAACAGCTATTAAGCCGCCCGCTATTAACGGTCTGAATCTTATCCAAGCTAGAGCGATTATGATCAACGACCACGCAAGCCCAAGCAAGAACGCCACGAAGCCTGTGCCAGCTCCAATAATATCGCCAACCAATGGGATTACGTCACCAAGAACTGATAACGGCCTCAAGATCATTCCTAAACCAACCATGACTAACACAACTCCGACGACGCGCAATATCCAAGCCATCAAATTATTGTCAGAGCGTGCGCCCTCAAACATTGTTGCCATTCCAATTTTGCCCATTGTGAGTCTGCTGAAGGTGTAGCCGTTTGACGCCGTGAAAGGTTCAAATGTATCACGAATAACTTGCGCAATTATTGAGACTTCAGCCGAAGGAGTTTGCGAAAATGTTACGCGTACGTCGCCGATTGAAGGTGAGCCAGGATTAGGGCCAAGATAGACTGTGCTTCCAGAAACATGAATCAATTCTTCCGGCGTGTACATGTTGCTGTATGCTTCTGACATTGTTATAACGCCCTTGACAGCATTAACGTCAACGCTTGCCAAAGTCATAGGTGTTGAGCCGCTTATTGAGTGTTTCAGGAAATCAGGAAGTTTGTACGCGCCGAAAGTTACTTCAGGGGCCCAGATAGTATTGTCATCGAGTTTTGCTAACGTAGTGTTCAATCCGCGATAACTTGGATCTTTGAATGAGTTCGAGTCAACTGGATCTGATGCCCAAGTTTGTTCGTAAGTGTAAGTTGTAACGGTCTCTTCACCACCGCCGAGTTTCTTGCGAGTCTCTGAATGCGAATGTTCTTCCCACTGATAAAACTCAACTTCACGTTCAAGATTTATTGCGTTAGTCTCAACTCCGAAAACTGGATCGCGCAAAATATTTTTCGTATCAGCTCTGTCTATTGCGTGAATAACTTTGCCTTCGAGTGCCGGATCAACTTTGCTGATGTCCTTAACGTCTTGCGTCACCAATTCAGCCTCACCAATTGCTCCAGCAGTCTTGAAAGTTCTGCCTTCATTCCACCATAATAGCCATGTAGCCAACGCGATTATCACGAAGCCAATAAGTATTCCCTTAAATGCCTCGCCTAAACGTTGAAACCAATTCTTGCTGGTAGTCTCTGTATATGCCATAATCTAAGCCTCCTAGAAATATAAAACGTGATTTATATAACTTGGCCACTTGAATTTTACGCTCTCACGCAAAACTGCAAAGGCTGCGCTCCCTGAACCAGTAACGCCCCACGCATTAGCCGCTCCAGAATCTTTGAAGAGTCTGAATATCTCGTTATATTTCGGGTGCTTCTTTAGCAAAACTTTCAGAAAATCATTAGGCAAGAGGCCAACGTATTTTCCGGCGTTAGCGTGATACATATCTCTCATTTCCGTACGAGCAAGCATTGTATCGACTCCAAAGCCCATTTCATCAAGTTCAGCGTATGCGCTTTTCGTATCAGTCTGCCAATCCGGGATCACGATAACTCCATGTGGAATAACACTTTTTGCTGGCTCTATGTGGTCACCAATTCCTGACGCTATAGCCATCGTAAAATCACTGCATAAGAACGGAACATCAGCGCCAACTTTTGAGGCTATCTTCTCTGCTCCCAACAACATAAGCAAGGCCGCTGCATTTCCTGAACCTGCTCCTAAGCCTGAACCTGGTGGAATACTCTTGTGAATCATTACGTTCATGGGGGGAATCTTAAAGCCGTTTTCGCGCGCAATCCTCAAAGCCTTAGCCACGATATTTTCGCCTTTAATAGGAATGTTAGAGTTTACTATGTCAATACCAGCTGTAGATTCGGAAACATACAAGACGTCCCCAGAAGGAATTTTCAGGAACGTCGAAACGATATTGTGATAACCATCAGGGCGTTTGTTGATAACCCTAAGAGTTAGATTCAGCTTTGCAAACGTTGGAAGTATTAGACGCATTCCGTCCACCCAAAGGGATCAGGTTTAGTGCCCCATTGAATGCCCGTTAATTCGTCATATAATTTTTGCGCAATAGGCCCGATCTTGAAATCGTTGACTGTATATTTCTTGTCGTTGTAGAAGAGCTCTCCTATAGGTGAAATTACCGCGGCTGTACCTGTTCCGAAAGCTTCCTCAAGTTTTCCGTCTTCAGCAGCTCCGATTAACTCATCAACGCTCAATAATCTTTCTTCAGCTGGAACTCCCCAATGTCTCAAAACTTCAAGGCATGATTTACGAGTTATGCCACCGAGTATAGATCCATTCTCAAGCGATGGAGTTACTACAGTGCCGTTAATCTTGAACATTACGTTCATTGCTCCAACTTCTTCGATATATTTTCTGTGAACGCCGTCAAGCCATAAAACTTGTGAGTAACATTTAGCTAATGCTCTGTCGCCTGCTCTGTTGCTTGCTGCGTAGTTACCTCCACATTTCGTGTAGCCTGTTCCGCCTCGTACTGCCCTGACGTCTTCTGTCTCAAGCATGATTTTCACGGGCTTAATTCCTTCTGCAAAGTAACTTGCGCTTGGGGAAGTGATTATCACGAAAATAGCCTGATGAATGCCATGAAGTGCGAGCTCTGGATCTGTTGCGAATATGAACGGACGAATATACAACGATGTTCCATTTCCAGAGGGTACCCAATTTTTGTCTACCTTAACAAGCTCTCTGACAGCTTCAAGGAAAATTTCGTTCGGAATTTGCGGGAGGCCAATTCTTTCTGCGGAAATGTTTATGCGTTTAGCGTTCTCGATCGGCCTGAAAAGGTGTACGCTTCCGTCTGCCCAACGATAAGCCTTCATGCCTTCAAAAACTGTATTAGCGTATTGAATGCCGCTTCCTGCTGGTGATAATGAAAGAGGGCCATAAGGAACTATGCGTGGATTATGCCATTGTTCAGCGTCCGTGTAATCCATCACGAACATATGATCAGAAAAAATTGATCCGAAACCTAATTTGTCGCTTGGAGGCATAGTGCCTGGGTTAGGATTCTTTGTGATACTTATCTGCATAAAATTTTGCTCCTTGCTGTGAATTTTTGTGAATACTTTATATTATCGCATTCCTTTTATTAGTTCAATCTTTGAGACGTTATAATCAAAATCGCGTTTATTTGCTCTGACTGTTATTCCGTTGGATCTTATTCTCACGACGCGGCCAAGCTCACCGGGTAATTTATCGCCTCGACTAACTACAAGGCCCTTCAAGTCTCCAGCATCAACTACGGCTTTAGCTGACTTTCCTGAACTCATGATAGCTTTGACGAATATTCCTTCGGGGGCAATTGGTTCTTCTGTTGTTTCTTGCTGTGGTTCAGAGTTACCGGACATAGCTGCTATAGCGTTAAGTCGAGTTATATCTCTGCTGCGATCCCCACCTAGATCTTCAAGGCCAAATTCGTTTACGCCTTCAACATTAAATGGTCTGCTGTTCATTGCGGCTATGGTTGTGGCTATGGCTTCCCCGCCCTCTCTCATGTTGCTGATAGTTTTTGCGAGAGCCTCAAATTTATTCATCGTGTCGCGATTTTCCGGTGTATGTGATGAAGAGCTTCGGCCAAAAAGAAACATTGAGTCAAAAGCTTGGTTCGTATCCGCGATTCTGTCGGCTCTGAAATAATTCACGGCGGCCCATAAAATCCCAAGGAATAAAACTGTGAAACACGATAAGCGCACTAACTTTGCTTTGTTGTCATCAATCACTCCGGTTAATATGTCCCAGAACTCTTGAAAAGATTCAATCAATATGTTCATGATTTATTCTGCCTTCCATGCCTCAATAACTATATCAACGTCAACTGAATCTTCGGGGTTATCGTGATCTCTGACGATCTTAAGCGACGTTATACGTGAAGCGAACGGCATATTTCTCCAATCCGCAAATACCTTGGCCAAGGCGTAATAATTTCCGCTAATTTTTAGGTTCAAGACGTTTCCAGCACTATCATTCTCATTTGATGACATTGACAAAGTGTTCATGTTATATTTGTCAAGGATCTCGCGAACATGTGAATAAAATTCAACTGAATCAGAAGCTGTACCAACGTTATCAAAGTTTAACTCGTTAACAGTGGTCAAAACTTTATTCTTTGCGCGTAAATCGTCCATTACACTTGAGAAATTATCACGTTCATTTATCATAGTGTCATACTCATCGCGATATTCGCTAAGCTCATGCAGTCCGTACCAGACTCCTACAGATACAGCCAAGCATAACGCGAAAAATATTCCTACGAAAATTAAGCTCTTGTTGTCCATGATTTATTGCCTTAATCAGAAACATCAACATCGGGAGCTATCTGGAAGTTGTATTCGGGATAAGCCTTTGTCAGTTCGTCGTAAATTATCATCAAGCCCTCTTTGTAATTTATATCGAAGCTCATAACTACGTCAAACCTTATGTTATTGTTCTCAACGTAAAAGCCGTGTACTTGCATTGCCCAATCATGAGCCAAGACTCTTTTGCGTATATCGTTTTGAAGTTTCGCGGCCTCATTGTCGCTAGTGTTATACGAATACACACCAACCCCCGCGAGAATAACGCCGGTTTTCTGATAAACTTTTACTTCGATCTTTCTGGTGAGCTTGTCAATTTCTTTAGCCGTCATTGTATCGGGTACTTCAATGTGAACAGACGCATAATTTTTATCGGGGCCGTAATTGTACACAAATAAATCATAAGCACCTTGAATTTCAGGCTCTTCACATATAAGCTTCTTTATCTCGTTAGTTGTTTCTTTATCAGCACGAACCCCTAAAATCTCGTCCAGAGTTTCACTCATCATTTCAACGCCGGATTTGATTATAACGATAGAGATAATTGCTCCGACATAAGCTTCGAGTGATACGTCGCTTAACAAGTAAATGATCGCTGAACCCAAAACTGACAGTGATAACACCGCGTCAAACATTGCGTCAGAACCTGAAGCTATTAACGAACCTGAATTAACTTTCTTGCCCTGTTCAGTTATGTATTTGCCGAGAATTATTTTCACTACGACGGCTACGGCAATGATAATAAGTGACGTGATACTATAGTCAGCTTTTTCCGGGTGAATAATTTTCTTAATAGATTCAACTGCTGAAGTAATTCCTGCGTAAAGGACGATCCCGGAGACAAGCATTGCGCTAATATATTCTATGCGACCATGACCGAGCGGGTGTTTCTTGTCTGGTAACCTGCTGGATAATTTTGTGCCTATGATCGTTATGATAGAGCTTAAAGCGTCAGAGAGATTATTAACAGCGTCAAGAATCACTGCGATAGAGTTTGATAGAATCCCTATTACGGCTTTGAATGCTACGAGAAATAAATTTGTGATTATTCCGATTATGCTTGCTCTAATGATTACGGCGTCACGATTCATAAAAATTCACTCCTTTGTTAATAGACATACGCTTTCTACGTGTGCAGTTTGTGGAAACATGTCAAACGCCTTCACGCTTTCAAGTTTATAGCCATGACCAGATAAAATTTTGCAGTCCCGCGCAAGTGTTGCAGGGTTACACGAAACGTAAATCACTCGTGGCACACCGAAATTATTCACGGCCTCAAGCACAGAACGTTCACAACCATCACGCGGAGGATCTAACACTACAGCGTCAAATCTTCTTGTAGGCTCGTTAAGGTCAGAAATTACTTCCTCGGACTTCCCGCAAAGTGTTTCAACGTTATCAAAGCCGTTAGCCTTGAGATTCTTTGCAGCCATTCGCACAGCACTCTTCCATTCTTCAATGCTTGTTACGTGTTCAGAGTTAGCAGCAAGATAACAAGTTAATGATCCTGTACCGCTGTAGAGTTCTAAAATATTTTTTGCGCCCTTGGCAAGTTCTGAAGCATACGTGAATAATTTTTCAGCTTGGCCCGTGTTCACCTGAAAGAATGACGTTGTATCGAACATTAAATCAAATTTCCCCAAGCGTTCATGAATCAATCCAGAGCCCAATAAATTTTCCGTGTACGTCCCTAGAATCACATTGCCAGGCTTTGAATTATGATTTAGCGTGAGAGTATCGGGCGCTGCGGACATTCCCAACGAGATTAACGCCTTAACATTCTTTGAGCTTAATTTTCCGTTTATCACGAATGACAACAGACTCTCGCCGGTGTTAATTCCTGTTCTTGCGATTATGTGACGTAACTTGCCCTTGTTAGTTCTCTCGTCGTAACCATCAAAAGAATAGCGATTATTTTCGAGAGCCGCTAAAATTTTCTCGTACATTTCATTCAATTTCTTAGCATTAACTGGACATTGCCTGATTAATTCTAACCTGTGAGTCCCTGCACGATAAAAGCCAGTTGCGATTTTGCCTTTAAGATTCTGCACAGGAAACGAAGCCTTATTGCGATACCCCCAAAATTTCGGTGAAGCCTCACAAGTTAGAGCGTTGAATTTTTCCGCTGGGAAGCCTCCGATTCTCGTCATTGCGTCACGAACTATTCCGGCCTTGAGAGTTAATTGTGTGTCATAATCAGCGTGTTGAAGTTGACAGCCTCCACATTTACCGTAATATTTACAGCGTGGTGTAACTCTTCCTGATGAAGCTTGTTCGATTGAAACTGTGTCAGCTATCATAAAATCCTTCTTGCGCGCAACTATTTCAGCGTTGACCTTTTCGCCTGGTAAAGCTCCCTGAACAAACACGACGCCTTTATCAGTTCTAGCTATTCCAGTCCCTTCACTAGTAAAACCTGTAACATTAAGCGTGATTATCGTGGTGCGCCTCCCATTCAAAGTTTTCGCCCAAGTAAAATTTGCGTGCAAGCTCATTTTCTGCAACCTCTTCAGGAGAACCAGACAAAAATATTTCGCCGTCGTGAATTAAATACGTCCTGTCAGTTATAGAAAGAGTCTCGCGTACGTTGTGGTCAGTGATTAAGATCCCGTAGCCTTGGTCTTTGAGCTCGTGAATCATTGATTGAATATCAGCAACTGCTATTGGGTCAATGCCGCTGAAAGGTTCGTCAAGCAAAATAAATTTCGGCTTCAGGGTCAAAGCTCGTGCAATCTCTACGCGCCTTCGTTCTCCTCCTGATAAGCTATAGCCTTTAGTTTCCGCTATGTGAGTTATCTTAAATTGCCGCAGTAATTCGTCGGTCAAGTCGTTCGCATAACGTTTCTTGCCTGTTTGTTCCCAGACTAGATTAATATTTTCGCGCACCGTTAAATTTCTGAAGACTGAAGCTTCTTGTGGAAGATAGCCAATGCCAGCGCGTGCACGTTGATAAACTGGTAAATTCGTAATGTCGTTGAAGTCTATTAATACGCTACCAGAGTCAGGCCTGATTAATCCGACTATCATATAGAAAGATGTAGTTTTGCCAGCACCATTCGGGCCAAGCAGTCCGACAACTTCACCAGCGTTTACGGTGAGGCTGACTCCTCCAACAACAAGACGGCCATCATATTCTTTGCGTAAGTCTGAAGCTGTCAATGTGTTCATTTCTTTTTTGTCGTCTTCCTGCTAGATTTTTTTGCACTAGTTTTGCTCTTGTTTTCGGTCTGTGGTGTTTCGTCTTTGCTTTCAAGTTTTATTTCGGGACGGGAGAATCTTGAACGTAAATTGCTGTTATTGGGTTCACGCGATAAATCTATGGTAATCTCTGCGCGGTCCATGCTAGTTACTCCGGCTATTTCACGAGTCAAACCTCCTAAGGCCTCAACGCGGCTTTCATCGGGAAAATAAACTACAGCATCAGACTTCAAAGTCCTGCCGCCCTGAATAGCTATAACGTGACCACTTACGACAACGCTTCCACGTTCAACAGCATAAACTGCTTTATCGCCTTTGAGGCTAACGGGTTGATTGTTGCCTTTATCGCGTCCCCTGATCCATACGTTTTTATCAGCCGTCATTTCCTGAAGAACTCCTTCACGTACGACTCCCTCAATAGAATTTGCGCCGAACTTCAAATTCCTGGACTTGTCCTCAATGTTTCTGACATTAGCGGCTAAGAACCTTGTGTGAGTGTCTATTTCTGTCGGGTCAGAAAATCCTCCTACACCCACTAAAATCAATCCGTCCGCATCAATAGCCATTGGCCCATAATTTCCGCGAACACCACTTTGAAATCTACACGTGGGAACTTCAAAGAACGATAACAACAAACGCCCGGACTTTATATCTACGTCAGTATCTTGCCATCTCCCTGTAGCTACTATTCCGTCGGTAAAATTTATCTCTCTGCGATCAACATTGCCTGAACCTGTAGGGGCCTCAACGTTTAATTCGCCGGCTTGTATAGTAACATTACCATCGGCCAAGAAGTCCCCGGTTTGTGCATCAAAGCGCATTCGGTTTGCTGAAAGTGTAGCAGTGTCGGGCATATCCTCATTATCAAGCGAGTAACAAGGAAGAGCAAACACCACCACAAGCACAAACGCTAAAAATTTTTTCATGAGATTAATTTAATGACGCCTCGAGAACTTTCTTGACGTTGGATTTACATTCATCGTATTTTTCCCCGGGGTGAGCTTCGTAGATTTTTTCTCCGTCAACAAACATTGTGGGCACTCTGTAATAATCATACTGTTCAGAAATTTCCGGGTGCTGATTCTCTTCTACCCACTCAATATTTACGGAAGAGTATGTGGTATTTTCAGCGGTCAATTCCTTCAGAGCCTCGCGGGCTTGTTTACAATACGGACAACCTTCAAGATAAAACGCTAAAACTTTTTTCGCTGCCATGATAAATAATCAAATCTCCTTTCAATTTTCCTAGATAGTATATAATAAATCACAAAATTTTTCGGACAGTGAGGTTTTTTCCGTGCATAAGGCAATCAATGCTAGTTCGACGTTCTTAATGATGATAGATATTCAGGAACGTTTGATGCCAGCAATTTACAATAAAGATGAAGTGGTCAGTAATGCTGTGAAAATTTTGACGGCTGCTCATGAGCTTTCTGTGCCTTCAATAGTTTCTGAGCAATACCCAAAAGGAATAGGCCCTACTCTTCCTGAATTAAAATCCCTAATTCCTCAAGACTCTACGATAATGGAAAAAGTTGAGTTCTCTTGCTGTGAGAGTCCGAAGTTTGGCGACGCGTTCTTGAATCTTAGCTTCGGTTCTGGCACAAAGGATACGGCGGTATTGTTTGGAGTTGAGACTCATATTTGCGTGCTTGGGACTGCTATTGACCTTATCGAAAAATATAATTTGAACGTTGTAATAGCTGCTGACGCTTGCGGGAGTCGCACTGAACAGAATCACAAACTAGCTCTTGAGGCTGCGAGGTCTGCTGGTTGTTTTGTAGTACCTACTGAAACCGTAATATATCACATGCTCCGAAAAGCAGGCACTCCAGAATTTAAGGCTTTGTTGCCGTTATTCAAGTAATTTTGAAGACTCGTAAAGCGGCTATATTATTTGCGTTATTCCTTTGCTACTTGTATTTCCGAGGCATTGGAGATCACGGCCTGATTGATCCGGTTGAAGGAGTAAACGCGTCAGTAGCTCTTCACATGGTTGCGGGGAGAAATTATTTTGTCCCTAAGATTGGCAATGAATTAACAGCTGGCTCAACTATGGGGACGTGGTGGCTTGAAGCTCTGTCGCTTGACTTATTCGGCTGGAGTGAATTTGCTGTAAGGTTCTGGTCGGCTTTGTCGGGGCTCGTCATGATTTTGGCGGCGGCTTTGTCTGCTCGTTCAAGTGATGATTCTGTTAAGACTTCACGAAAATTTTTATCCAGTTGGCTTGCTGCTTGTGCGTGCGCAAGTATGACTCTTTGCTTCATAGCCTCACAAATTGCTTCGTCTCATGCTATATTTTCCTGCCTCACTGCTTTAGCTATGACCGGGGTAATACGTTCGCGCGGTGACAAAGCTTGGTTGATGCTGTCTCATACTTCAATAGCCTTTGCATTCATAGCACACGGTCCGGCGGGATTGTTCATGCCGATTTTGGCGGTGTCGTCATATTGCGTTCTGTGCAACGACATGGAACTATTCAAAGACTTTTTCACGTGGCCATTTAATATCCGGCTCTTATTACGTTATGCTGATATTCATAAATCCAAGCGTGATTGAGTTTATGGTGTGCCGAAATCATAATTACACGTTCGGAGGGATCCTAGGCATAATAGTTTTCGTGATAGTAGGTTTTGCTCCGTTCCATGGATTTTTGCTAAGGGCATTGTACGAGATAGTCCCGCGAAAATATCCTGCCTCTAAATCTCCAGAGCTATTCATGTTCGTATGGGCTGTGGTGTTTGCGTTTTATGCTGTTGCTTCAATGGATATATTAACGTTGGCGGCATGTGTCCCGGCATTGAGCGCGCTTCTCGGGAGAAAGTTAGATTTTTGGCTGAACAAAAAATTTTTGTCGGTAAGATATTCCGTCATGTTCAATATCTTGATATCGATACCACTGTTTTATATAGCGTTGCCGTTGATGATGAACTACGTACCAGTTATAAAGGTTTCGTTGCTGAGTTTGATACCTTATGAAATTATGCTTGGATTGTTCTTGATCGCATGTTGGTATTACACTAAGACTAGGCAAATTACAAAATGGATGCGTAATGTTTCTGCTGCGGCGTTGTTGTGCTTAATGCCTATTGCAGGAGTATTTAATCTTACGGCTGAAGTTTATGGCATTCGAGATATTGGGCTAAAGCTGCGTGATTTAATTCGGACTGATGATATAGTGCTTCAGTATGAAGTAAATTTTCCATCGTTATATTTCTACACTTTGAGAAATAACCCCGGGCGTAACCGAGAGGAGATTTGTTTATCCGGCGTCAGTGATCGAGCCTGTATGGACAGGAAAAAACCGCGCGTTCTTGATAATTCCCACGGACAGAAGCACAGATAGCGTAATGCCTAAAAATATATTTCACATTCTTGAATCACACGGAATGTTGTTGCTAAGTAATCAATAACTCTGAAAGGGTGTTCATTAATAACTATGTATAAATTTTTTGTTGCAGTAACGTTAATTTTTTGCTTGTGCAGTTGTAGCTTAGCTGAAGAGGCAATCGTTGAGCCAGATATTGAGCTTCATAAAGTCATTGGTGGCTTGTATACGCTTGCAGCAGCAGTTGATATTAATCAAACGACAAAACCCGATCCGCTTCAGTTACGCAATTACTTCGATAACCTTCCAGCAAATTGGTTAGATAATATACGAGTATCAATAAAGACTGACTCAATATGGGTAGGTATATTGCTTGACAAACAATCGAGCGCAAGAAATTATTTACGGATAAATGCTCCTAAGTTCAACATAAAGAGCGAACCCGAAAGTTATGACTGGCTTGGCGGCTATTATGCTTGGATAAAGGCTGCTGATGTCGTGAACAATAAACTTCAACCGATTAACCTCATAGCCACAAAAAGCGACGGGGTATTGTTTTTTAGCACTCCTGGGCAGACTCAATGGTGGCAAGCTGATCCGGCATTTAGTTTTCGTGCAGAAAGCTTGGTGTTAGAAAAATTTGAGGCTCACGACGCACCTAAACTAAAAAAGCCTGCTGGTGTATCACATAGCATTTACGAATCAGTTAAGCCACGAGGAGTTATCAAGAAACCTGATGATATTAATCTGAAACGCGAAAAGACTTTTACTGAAGAAATGTCAATCGAAATGGGCGACGTACTATTTAACCCAATCCCTAATACGCATTAAAGGAGGCTTAGCAACATGTCAGTATTAATTTGCGGAGGAGCCGGCTATATTGGTTCACATAACGTTAGAGCTTTTATGGCTCATGGTGAGGATATAATCATTGTAGACAATCTCTCCATCTAAAATTGTGTATTTAACTTTTCCAAAAAGTTTATATCCATCAAAAGGTGTGTTCTTACCCTTTGACTCAAATTCATTTTTGTTAACTGTATATTCTTCGTCTGGGTCGAAAATCGTGATATCAGCTACACTTCCCTCGTTCAAAGTCCCTTTATCAATGCCTAAAATCTTTGCTGGGTTATAGCTCATCTTCTCAATCATCTGTTTCAATGTGATGTGTCCTGGTTTAACTAGTTTAGTAACTGTTAGTCCAACAGATGTCTCGAGTCCCACAATTCCAAACGGAGAATTCTCAAAGCCTTTAGACTTTTCTTCCTCACTGTGTGGTGCGTGGTCTGTTGAAATTACTTCTAATATATCTTCTGACAAACCTCTGATTAGTTCATCTCTATCCTCTTTAGTTCTTAATG
>CAJOGG010000022.1:0-546 GCA_905234205.1 uncultured Synergistales bacterium
TGCTTGCTCGCGGGCTTCCTCTTTCAAGTGAAGTGTTGAATGCTATCAAGGACGCTTGGAAAAGGTCTGGAGCACCGGACGGTCAATTATCTTCATTCATTGAATTATGGGCACGCGATGTTCCTATGACACTTGAGAATGCTACATTACTCTCACAATATGCGGCTATGAACGGAGCTGAAGCTACAGAAATGTGGGACAAGATTCGCAAAGAACTTAAGGAACGCAGCAAGGGCAATCATGACCCGGTTAAGGCTCTCAAATCCATGAAGGAAGGCAACGATGATATATCAAAATTCTTACAGGCTCAATCAATTCTCATGAAATCTCCGCGTCAGGAAGTCAATCCTGCTCTACTAGCCGCACCATTTTGGCCAGTACTCAATGACGTATCACAGAACATGACTGCAAAAATTTATGTAGGGCGTTCAGCTGAAGAGGACGGGCAAAAATATTGGCAAGTGGGATTTGGGATAACTGGTTCAGTTTTGGGAGAAGTGGGCGGACTTGTTGAGAGCGACGGAAAAAGCTGTAACTTGACTCTCA
>CAJOGG010000022.1:672-11254 GCA_905234205.1 uncultured Synergistales bacterium
GGCCTCGATATCACAGTGTGACGAAAAAAGGTTAACTTAAATTATGAATTTATGGAAACGCCTACGAGCACATCATCACTATAAACGCATCGAACGAGAAATGTTAGATAAACAGGAATTACGCGCAAAAATGCCGTATGCAGAAATTAGTAACGCTTACAGAGAAGCTTATCATTGTGAACTTAATTGGGACAACCCACAGTCTTACAACTAAAAAATTAACGTCTCAAAACTCTATATGCCAACGCAACTAAAAACTAAATTGGCTGATAAATATCTCGCGCGTGAATGCATTATAGAGATATAGTACCTGAAATCATAATTGAAAAATATCTTGGCAATCCAGTCAACGATTACTGATTCTTGTGCCCCGGGGGAAAAACTTTGTATATGCAAGTTGATATTGATAGCTTCACTAACCACACGAGAAATTATTACGACAATGACATTTACTCATGCGGCTGGATTTGCTCATAATATATCCGGTGAAATAGGCTTGATGTTCGGGAAACACTGGCCGTTTGATATTTTTGTGCGAAGAAAAGTTCTGAAGAAATACACATTTCCTAATCATGATTTTATATTGTGATACAATGCTCTCATTATGTCGGACGCAAATGCAAAACGTGAGAAGGCTGTAGCCGTTAAATATGACAACAAGAAGATGGCCGCTCCCACAGTTGTGGCTAAGGGGGAAGGCTTTATTGCGCGCAAAATTATTGAACGTGCTGTTGAAGCTGATGTGCCTATTGTTGAAGATGCCGCACTTGTCTCCGCATTAATATCCCTCGAACTTGGTGAAGAAATCCCAGCAGAATTGTATGAAGTAGTCGCCAGAGTCTTAGCTTGGGTCTATAAACTAGACAAAGAAGCCGCAGGACCTCGTTAAATTCTCATGACTAACGCGCAAAAGATTGGACAATTCGCTGAAGATAGAGCCGCTGATTATATTCTCTCAATTGGCTGGAAAGTCATAGCCCGCAACGTCAAAATCAACGTCGATAATGTACGTGGTGAAATTGATATTGCTGCGATTGATAATGAAAACGAACTCGTAATTATTGAAGTCAGGTGCAGAACGTTCGGGAAAATTCAATCTCCCTTGGATTCAGTTGGTGCCAGAAAATTACATGCCCTAGTAAAAGCTTCAATGGTGTTCGTGAATGATTTAGGCTGGGAAAAATTTTGGCGGATCGATATTATCGGGATAACGCTGAACGAGAAACAAGACCTTGACGACTGGACACTTGAACATGTGCGCGATATTACATCAGGAACAAATTTTTCACTCTAGTTTATAGCCTCGTGGCGTGATAATTTTTCCGTTCTGAATATAGCTTTGTGAGTTCCCTATTATTACAGTCGTAAGCATATCGATCTTATCGCAGTGTTGAATCTCGTTAAGCGTCATTATCGTAAACTCTTGGCCCTCACGTCCAATATTTCGTACATAACCCGCCGGTGTGTCTGGTGATTTATACTTAAGCAAAATTCTGCACGCCTTCTTGAAATTTTCCGGCCTATGATTGCTCGCAGGATTGTACAAACAAATAACAAAGTCCCCTTCACTCGCAAGAACTAACCTCTTTGCTATAGTGTTCCAATCTGTCATTAAGTCGCTCAAGCTTATATTCACGTAGTCATTCATGAGTGGCGCACCAAGAACAGCCGCCGCAGAGTTAGCAGCAGTTATTCCCGGTACAACCTCAACTTCAATTCCTGACCCCGAAGCAATTTCAAGCATTAGCCCGGCCATTCCGTAAACTCCAGCATCACCACTTGAGATTAACGCGCCATCAACGTTATTTTCTTTTACAGCATCTAGCAAATTTTCACAGCGTTCGATCTCTTGCCGCATTGACGAAATCATAAAGCTTTTCTCCGGGAAATATTTGCGAATTAAATCAACGTAGCGTTTATAGCCGGCGATTATCGTACAACTTTCAAGTGTTTTATATGCTCGTGGCGTAAGTTCGTCAATTCCTCCTGGGCCTATTCCAACAACGTAAATTTTCATAGCTCAATCAAAAACTCTTTCACGGCGTTCAATGCGTTCTCACGAAAAATTTTTGCGCGCTCTTTCTTGCCTCGTATCTTTGTTGGCAGCTCAGGGAATAAACCTAGATTCATGTTCATAGGCTGAAAATGTTTTGGCTCTGTAGTTCGGAGATAATGAAGCAGTGAACCTATTGCGCTCTCCCTTGGCCAAGTTCTGAGATTTATAGCATTAAGTCCGGCAACAAGTCCCATAGCCGTACTTTCCATATAGCCTTCAACGCCCGTGATCTGACCTGCAAGGAAAATATTTTCTTGTTCCTTCATTCGCAAATATTCATCAAGAACTGCCGGAGCATTTACGCTAGTATTTCTGTGCATTACGCCCAACCTGACAAATTCAGCGTGTTCAAGACCTGGAATGAGTGAGAAGACTCGCTTTTGTTCTCCCCACTTCAAACCAGTCTGAAAGCCTACAAGATTGAATAACGTACCGTCCGAATTATCTTGCCTTAATTGTACAGCCGCATAAGGTTCACGATTAGTTCGAGGATCAACAAGTCCACGAGGTTTCATTGGACCAAATCGCAGCGTATCAACTCCCCTATCTGCAAGAGCCTCAACGGGCATACACCCCTCAAAATATTTTCCTTTCTCGAAATCATGAGGCAAGTTTCGTTCAGCATGGATTAATTCATCATAAAAGGTCAGATATTCTTCTTTGTTCATTGGACAGTTAATATAATCGTCTCCACGACCATAACGACCTGTAATGAAAGTTTTATTCTCATCAATGCTATCACGCATAACAACCGGTGCAACTGCGTCGTAGAAATATATACGTTCCCCGGAAATAGCTTTGAGACTTGCTGCTAGGTTGTCAGAGGTAAGAGGCCCCGAAGCAATTATAGTTTTGTCGTCCGGAATCTCCGTAAACTCTTCGCGGATTAACGTTATATTTTCGTGATTAGTTATTCGTTCGGTGACCAAGAGGGAAAATTTATCACGGTCAACTGCTAAAGCTCCACCAGCCGGAACGCGTGACTCACGGGCGCATGAAAGTATCAATGAATTTGCAAGCTCAAGTTCTTCCTTCAAAATGCCTGCCGCTGAAATTCTGTCGTCCTTA
The DNA here is from genome assembly GCA_905234205.1 of uncultured Synergistales bacterium. Classification (GTDB taxonomy): domain Bacteria; phylum Synergistota; class Synergistia; order Synergistales; family Aminobacteriaceae; genus JAFUXM01. The sequence continues at coordinate 3,797 of CAJOGG010000022.1, forward strand.
TTCTCTGAGCCAAGCGAATTACTACAGACAATTTCGGCTAATAATCCTGTCTTGTGTGCAGGAGTCAACAAAGCCGGGCGCATTTCGTAGAGTTCAATTTTCTCGCCACGTTCAGCAATTTGCCACGCAGCTTCACACCCAGCCAATCCTGCTCCTATAACTTTAATCATCGCTTGAATTACTTTCAGCCTTGTACTTGCAATTAGCGCAATAAATCGTTGAGCCTCGTTGATAGAGATCCGCGCCACACTCTGGACATTTTTCGCCCGCAGGTTTGTTCCATGCAGTGTAATCGCAATCCGGGTAACGTGAACAGCCATAAAAAGTTCTGCCTTTTTTGCTTTTACGCTTGATAATTTCGCCTTCACCGCATTTCGGACACTTAACGCCTATTGTGCTTAATATTGGCCTTGTATATTTGCATTCAGGATAATTTGAACATGCTATAAATTCTCCAAATCGTCCTCGTTTTTTGACTAAATCATGGCCGCATTCAGGACAATTTTCGCCTATTGGTTCAGGTTCAGGCAATGGAACTCGCGGGGCATCACCAGCTTCTTCGAGCGTGTTCGAAAACTCCTTCCAAAACTCCCCAACAACGTCAAGCCATTTTCTCTTAGCTTCTTCAACTTCGTCAAGCTCTTTTTCCATTTGCGCAGTGAAACCAGCATCTACAATTGAGGACAAATCTTTACGGTTGAAGTATTGCGCGAGAAATTCATCGACGGTCAAACCAAGAGCACTTGGGACAAAACGTTTCTCCTCGTTCTTCTCGATATAGCCTCGCGATTCAAGAGTGCCAGCTATGGTTGCATAAGTTGAAGGTCTTCCAACCCCGTTTTCCTCAAGAATCTTTATTAATCCTGCTTCAGAATATCTTGCTGGCGGCTTCGTAAATTTCTGTTCGCTCTGAACGTCAACAAGTTTCAATTTATCGCCCTCATTAAGTTTCTTGAGTTCACTACCCTTGAGATCTAATGGCCATAACTTGCTCCAACCATCAAATACTAAAGTCTCACCTTCCTGCTTGAGGCCAACACGTCCTGCAGTAGCCTTCAAAGTCGTCTTAGCTGTGATAGCCGGAGTCATTTGTGAGGCTATGAATCTTTTCCAGATCAATGTGTATAACTTCAACTGTTCTGACGTCAAAGTATCCTTTAGAGATTCAGGCGTTAAATTTATGTCGGTAGGCCTGATTGCCTCGTGAGCGTCCTGTACTTTGTTCTTGCCCGATGATCCATAAACGTTGGCTTTTGGTGGCAAATAATCATTCGAGTAATTTGCTTTTATGAAATCGCGTGTGGCTTTCAAGGCTTCTTGCGAGATTCTTAAGCTGTCGGTACGCATATATGTGATTAAACCAACATGACCTTTACCAGGAACATTAATTCCTTCATAAAGAGCTTGAGCTATTCTCATAGTGTGAGCCGGTGCCATGCTCAAACGTCGTGAAGATTCTTGTTGTAGAGTACTCGTCCTGAAAGGAGCTGGGGCGGCGTGTGAACTTTCCTTTGACTTAAATTCGCTCACAATGATTTCGTTGGCCTTGATCTCGTTGATGATCTCTTCAGCTTTTTCGGGAGTGTTGATTAATAATGGTAAGGAATTCTTCATGAGCGTCTTACCGTCGAGTTTCTCTGCGCGTAATTCGTATTGAGTTCGTCCTTTTTTAGCCTGCGCAAGTATCACCCAATAGGGATCAGGAATAAATTTCATGATCTCGCGTTCACGTTCACATATTATATTCAGTGCTACAGACTGAACACGGCCTGCAGACAAACCAAATCGAATTTTCTTCCAGAGTAATGGACTCAATGTATAGCCGACTAACCTGTCAAGAATACGTCTAGCTTGTTGAGCGTCAACTTTATTTGCGTCGATATAGTCAGGATCTTTTACAGCAGCTTTAACTGCGTTCTCGGTTATCTCGTAAAATCTCACTCGACATTTCTGCGATAAATCTACTCCCAAAATATCGGCCAAGTGCCACGCAATAGCTTCGCCTTCTCTATCAGGGTCAGAGGCTAATAACACATGAGAAGAACGTTCAGCGAGTTTAATAAGCTCATTCTTCAAAGCAGCTTTGCCCTTCACGAGAATATATTCCGGCGTGAAATTATTATCAATGTCAATTGCCAAACGACTCTTAGGTAAATCTCTCATATGCCCCTTACTGGACTTAACTATGAAACTTTTACCTAACATGTTTGATAAAGTTGCAGCCTTTGACGGAGACTCGACAATAACTAACACCTTGTCTTTTGCTGGCGAAGAAGTTGTAAGATGCTTTGTTTTTGTAGTTGTAGATTTCTTAGTTGGCGATGCTTTAGCTTTCTTAACCTGCGTATTAGTCTTCGTAGTTTTCGTTGTTGCTTTCTTAGATGCTGGAATCGTAATTACCCCCAGATAAAAATTTAATAGCGATATTTATATCACACTTTGCAAGAGTGGTTTATGTTACTTTTTCACATTCAGGAAATATAAATGTTTCAGATTTTCAGGGTTTGAGAAATTAGCACTAAGTAATTTTTGGGATATAATTAACGAAATTTTTTCGGAGGAGTGAATTTTCTGCCGTGCGTTTCATTGGCTCATTAATAAAATATTTTGTCTATCTGGTTATTATTCTCATTGCTATTGGGGCCGCTTTGTTCTGGTTCGATACTGGCGACTGGTTGCTCTTGCCTGTAGTTCAGAGAGCGGGAAATTTCTTTCTTGAACCAATGACTCTCGAGATTAATAACATTAACGGCTCTGTGCGTAATGGCTATTCGATCGAGGGCTTGAAATTGAGTTCAGGCGATGAAGATTTATTCACTCTTGATTTCGCGTCAATCAGCCCAGATTGGGACCTAGTGTTGCGTGGAATGAATGGGCTCCCATTTGTAAGTTCGATCAATGTTCACGGGGTCAGCACCGATTTAGACAAAGTAAACGCACTCGTATCACATTTCTCCTCAACAGAAAGCAAAGACAAAGAACGCGATGATGATGATTATCTTGATATTTCCGAGAAAGAGCCGACGAATTTCACAATCAATCCTTTTAACGTCAATGTAGACGACGTAAATTTTGGCACTCCTTACGCAAAATTTAAGCTGAATTCACTTATGCTTAACGAGGCTGGAAATTTCTTATTCGACTCTAAAATTTTCTCCGGCGATAATGTTTTGCCACTGAAAACGAACGCACAAATAAGCTTTGACCCTGAAAAAATTGTTGAGATAGTTTCATCAGACTTGTTTATAGGTAGTAAAGGTACGGGAAATTTTGCAGGAACTCTTGAGCCAATAAATGTACGACTTAGTCTCACAGCTTTATCGTTTGAAGAATTATTGCGCTTCTCACCAGTAAATCTTGACGAGTATAAATTATCCGGACGAATTGACGGGAAATTTTTTGTAGCAAGTGATGACGGAAGAATTAACGCTTCTGGAATTTTCTCAATGCCGCGAGCTAAAGCCATAGACATACCATTTAGTTTTAGGCTTCCATTCAGTTGGGACGGTGGAAATTTATTTGCTCTAAACAATGCTACTCTCAAAACTGACGCGGCAAGCCTGAAACTCAATCTTCAGTCAAATATCCATAACATGAAAATTTTGGCTAATGGCAATGCAGAAAATATCTCACTTACTGAAATTGGCACACTATTTGCTCCTCAACTTGGTCTAAGGGGTGAAGGGGGTTATGTCAGCTTTGATATTGATACACAGGTTGCTGAAGTCAACAAGATGCTGGCAAATTCTCACGTCGATATAAATGCCAATATTCCTTCGATTGAGGTTATGAAGATGAAGATTTTGGATAGCTTAGTTGCTAACGTAAATCTTATGCCGAAGATCGCACCTAAATTATTCTTGTCTGGAAAATTATTCGGTGGAAAATTATTTGCGCGTGGAGAAGCTCAACAGGACACAGAGGGCAACATAAAGCCTCGTGCAGTGGTAAGCGTTATAAATCTCGATATACCGACGTTAGTAAAAACTTTTGCTGCTGGTGTAGTGAAGAACCCTTCGGGGAAAATTTCGGCCACAACAAAAATTTCTGACACTCTTGACGTTACTGGCAAAATCGCTTCAGACAAACTTGGCGCGAATGGAATCAACATAACTGATTTGAACGCCAATTTCACTTATAGCAACGATGAGGGACAAGTAACGCTTAACGATTTGGCTTTGAAATTGGGCAAGGGGTTAATAACTGCCTCAGGAGATTATGACATTAAATCAAGTATATTCAAGGCTGTAGCGAACGTAAATAACTTTGAGCCTAGAGTTATTCCTGACCTTAAAGACGTGATGGGAAGTTATAATCTAACACTTAATACTTCAGGTAAAGCCACAGATATTAATTCAATAAAGGCAAATGCGCTCATAAACGCTAGAAACGTAGGTTACTCTGGCTTGACTATAGGGAATGTTGATTTACCGCTCAATTATTCGAGTCAACTTCTCACAATCCCTAACGCCAATGCTACACTTCCAGGAGGCTCAATAAATCTCAAAGGTAATGTGAATTTACAGAATACCGCAAATCCTGGTTTAGAGCTTGCATTATCAACAACAGGCATAAAACTTGCTGAAGTCCTCAACAGGTTTAATCTTCAAAATAAGGAAATGCCTATCTCGGGAAAATTTTTGGGCAACGTAAATATTTATGGCCCAGCCATGACTGCTAACGTGAATGCAAATGTTAAAGCACAAAACGTCAAGGTCGGTTCACTAGTAAACATGCCAAGCGCGCTATTAGATGTTCAAGGCAATATGAAACGAATCAATCTCAAAAAATTTGAGGCTAAGATTAACAGTGCTGATATTAAAGTTGCTGGAAATTTTGCTCCCAACATGAATAACATAATGAATAGCCAACTGAATTTTGACACAACGATACGACATTTACAGCTAAGAGAGAATATCGCTATGTTTCTTCCAGACGCAGGAAAATGGCCGTTACACGGAAGCTTAAACGCTAATATAAAAGCTACGGGAACTCCCGCACGACCTTCAGTAGATTTTAAGACAATGACGCCTATAAATTACGATAAATATGACTTTGAGAATATAGCTCTGAAATTACGTAGTCCTAATCAAGATCGTTACGTTCTAAATGCAAGTACTACGATAGACAAATTTAGGCCGGAAATAGATATTGACGTGCGTAAAACGGGAGATTATTGGGCATATAAAGTTCTTTCAAAGCCTCTTGATCTTGAGACAGCAATAGAAGCTTTTGCGCCTGCGCTTGCCGGAATGATTAATGGAAACGTGAATTTCACAGTGCAAGGGAACACAAAGCCTAATGCCCCAATACAACTTTCAGCTACGTCAAGAAAAATTAACGCAATAAATAAAATTGACATTGAGAACATAAGCTTACCCGTGAGATATTTGCCCGCAAAAAATAAAATCGAGCTTACTGACGGGACTGCGATTATAGCTAACGGTATAATCAATTCGAAAGTTGACGTAAATCTCAACGATAAAAAGTTTGATGGTAATGTCAAAGTATCACACTTGGATTTTGGACAGCTTGCTAAAAAATTCCTACCTATGGGCGAACTTGTCGGAGCTGTTGACGCTAAAATGAACATAAATGGAGCGTTTGGTTCTATGCCATTGACGTTTGCTGACGGCAATTTTTCAACGACCCCAGGCTATATTCATAAGATAGATATTATCGACAAGGTAACCCCTACGAAAAAAATCAGCTTCGAGAAAATTAACGGATCATTCTTCTGGAACGGACGAGATTTATTCCTTAACCCTGGGACAGGTGCCCGCGCTCCTGATGATGAACCGCTATATAGGTATTTCTACATAAATGGCTCAATGGGGATCCCAGGCGAAGGTCTCAAATTGATGTGCAATGGAAGATTTGATCTTAAAATTTTGGATCAGTTGCTAGGAGCTTTGAAAGGAGTCTTTCAGTACATGACCGGAGGACTTGGGAAAAATATTTTGCGTGATGCCGCAGGCAGAGTTTTGGGAATAAAGCGTAGAGATTTTCAGAACGTCTCGTTCACGCTAGCAAATTCATGGGATAACGTAAGGTTACTTGATCTTGCTGTTACAAAGCCAATTGAGGAATTCTTGCCTATAGACGTGCTAAACAAGAGCGAAGAAGAACAACGAGAAACTGCACAGTTTAAGCTGCGATTTAATTTCCCGGTCGGCCAAGGTAATAAGAGCGTAGAAGACGATTCTACAAGCGATCAATTTAAGATGCAGCTAATTGATAATTTATTCAACATAGGCTTGCAGTAAAAAATTGGCAGCTCTCGAATTTCGGGAACTGCCTTATCGTTTCGTTATTACGTTATGCCACTGTGATTTCCTTGCAGAGATAAACGTCTTGTACTGCGTTAATGATCTGTACACCCTCACTCATTGGGCGCTGGAAAGCTTTACGGCCAAGAATTAAGCCCATACCTCCGGCTCTTTTGTTGATTACAGCTGTACGTACTGCTTCACTTAAATCGCTTGCACCACCTGATGCTCCACCAGAATTAATTAAACCGGCTCTTCCCATGTAGCAGTTTGCAACCTGATAACGCGCTAAATCTATTGGGTGTTCAGTTGTGAGTTTTTCGTACATTTCCTTTGAGGTCTTGCCGTAGCCTTTGCCCATTGCAGGATAGCCACCATTGTTCTCCGGCAATTTCTGCTTGATTATGTCGGCTTCGATCGTAACGCCTAAATGGTTAGCTTGGCCCGTTAAGTCTGCGCTCGCGTGGTAATCCGTAACCTTTTCGTCTTTCTTAACTTTGAAGGCTGAATTTCTCAAGTAGCACCATAAAATCGTAGCCATTCCCATTTTGTGAGCCTGATGGAAAGCTTTTGAGATCTCTTGAATCTGTCGCGTTGACTCGGGGCTTCCGAAATAGATCGTGGCACCAACTGCAACTGCTCCCAAGTTATAGGCCTGCTCAACCGACGCGAATAAAACCTGGTCGAATTGATTAGGATAAGTTAATAACTCGTTATGATTAATCTTGAGCACGAACGGAATTTTATGAGCATACTTTCTCGATACTGCACCAAGAACCCCGAGTGTAGTAGCTACTGCGTTACAGCCAGCTTCCATTGCTAACTTGATAATATTTTCTGGGTCAAAGTAAATCGGATTTGGGCCAAATGATGCTCCGGCTGAATGTTCAATTCCCTGATCTACTGGCAAGATTGAAATATATCCAGTATTTGCGAGTCTGCCATGGCTTAAAAGCGTCTGCATTGAACGTAATACAGGCACAGGCCTATCAGAGAGACTCACAACGCGGTCAACAAAATCAGCGCCAGGAAGTGAAAGCATATCTTTTGAGATAGTCTCACACTTATGAGTTAAGAGAGATTCTGCTTCGGAACCTAATAAGGCTTCAATTTTTCCGTATTCCATTTTGAATCATAACCCTTCTAACAAATTTCATTACGCTGACATTATACGCCCTTCAAGAATCAC
>CAJOGG010000023.1:0-23254 GCA_905234205.1 uncultured Synergistales bacterium
TTTGAGTATAGAGGTTAAATTACTAAATTGAGGAGGTGAAGAAGTTATGCCAAAGATGTTAATAACGCCCGATGTTTTGTTGAAGGCTTCCGGAGATATAGCCCAGTGTCAAGCGGATCAAGAGGACATTCTTTCGACGGTTCAAGGTCTTATTGACGAAGTTGTAAACGAGTGGGAAGGCCAAGCTCAAAAGAAGTTTATCTCTAAGTGGGACGAAAAGAAGCCAGCTTATCAGCAATTTGCTCCTGATATGTCCAAGTTTGCGGAGTTCCTTAACAATTACGCTAATACTATGGAGACACTTGACAACGGTATGTAATAAATTCTCTTGATTATGATTAAGTGTCACTTTATGAAGAAGCGTTTTGAGCGATTATGAAGGAGGTGAGATATACATGGCAAGAATAAGATTAACACCTGAGCTTTTAGAGGAAGGCGCTAGTAAGCTGAGGGGCGCTAATGCAAAGAACGAGGACGTTATTAATAGACTTGACAATCTTATGGCTAACCTTGTGAATGACTGGGAAGGCGAGGCTCAGGCCGCATTTAGAGATAGCTATGCTAGAAAACGTGAGACGTTCCAGAGCGTTTCGGTTGATATGCAGACATTCGTTGAGTTCCTCAATAGATTTGCAGACATCATGAGACAGGAAGAGCAGCGTCAGCGTGATAAGGCAGCAGGTCTTGCTTAGTTTACGCAGGAATGGATTCGGTAAGGCAGGGGGCAGGCATTGTTCCCTGCTTTTTGTTAATTTCAGGGAGAACTCGTATGTCAGAGAAAAAATTTCTGATCGTCACAAAGAAGGAATTATTTTATTCAGCCGTTATGTTACGTGTAAGGAAGCTTGTAAACGTTGTATATGACTTTCCGGCAGATGAATTAAAGTTTGAACGCGAACTAAGAGAAGCAAGAAAGACCCTCCGTAAAAAAAATCTACTCGAAGAAACCGCCCGCGACGGAGTAAATCTTAGCTTCACTTTATCTGTTTGTGTATCGTTTTGCGCTAATCCTGATAAATGTGAAATTGTTGATTCTTATGGCTATTACGCGACGATTTATCAGGCCTCCAAAATGTTCATGCTAATGGAACAGCGTGAAAATGACGAATTATTAACAGCCTGGTTCACTGACCGGAAAAAACTAGATGAATATATTAATCATGAAATTCAAACAAGAAGGAAAGCGATATTGAAATGAGTGGACTAAGAGATTCAAGCGGCACTATTGTAATTGACGAAGCCGAAGCCGAACGCGATATTCGACATATAGAAGCGGCTAAAACAAAATTGGACGAGGCAAGAGAAATCCTTAACCCTGGAAACATTGACGGCGATAGAATGTTTGGCGCAGCACATGACGCTCTTGAAGAACAATTGACGAAAATAGGCCAAGACTTAACAGAATGGCAAGACATTTGCGGAAACACCATAAATTATATAAGGCGTGTTGTGGCTGAATACCAGCGCGTTGATAGAGAACTTGCAAATAAAGCGAAGGGGTTGAAATAATTATGCCTACCACAATAATAAACGTGAACGCAGTCGAGGAAAGTACAGCCAGAGCCCTGAAACAAGTACAAGCTCAAGAAGACGCATTGAATAATATCGAAAGAGTAATAAATTCTATGGAAGGCGTTTGGGAAAGTGAATCGCAAAAAGTTTATACGGATAAGTTCAGAGAAGCTAAAACCAGAATCCAAAAATTTAATACTTCGATAAATGAATCACTGGAGAATATGCGAAATTTCGTAAATGAATGTGTCTTGGCCGATGAACAGACAGCTAGAGAATTAAGAAATGTTAGCTGGTGAAGGAGGAAAGTTATATGCCTAAAATGTTATACGTGACTGACGAAATGATCGCAAGGGCCGGAAATATTGGAGCCAATGCAAGCGAGATTCTCAACAGTCAAAATCAAGTTACTAGTATATTTCAGAATTTGGGCAGAGATTTCAGTGGCCGAATCCCGTCGCTAATGACCGAGCAAATGATCGCCATGGAAAGTGTATATCAGGCTATGAATAATAATCTCAATGGATACAAGGATTTTCTCGAGGAAAGCGCACGCACAATTGAATGGACCGATGAAGAAGCTGCACGTTGGTCAAGCGCTTTAGGACGTTAAGTGAGGTGATTAATTATGCCAGCGAATTTGATTATATTTGACGCCGATTATATTTCAACATTGACCAGTCGAATGAATGAAGCTTGTATGCTTGTTGATGAAGCCGTCGCTGCTCTTAAACAGGCAAGTTTACATGAAGGTTGGAAATGTAAAGAGAACGCGCGTATATCGTCAGAAATTGATGACTTAAACATAAGACTTGGCCGACTCGATGAAGGCGTTAACGAAACTGTCAGAGTACTCGGAGGAAGTGTAAGCAGGTTTGCAGAACTCGAATCAAAATACGAAACCCAAGCTAATAGCCTTTCCGACGAATTGACCACAAATCACGGCTTCCAGGCTTCTACTCATGAAAGCTCAGGTACGTCTGGAGTCATTGGCGGTCATTCTGGACCTTCTGGCAATCCCGGTGTTGATGGTTCTGGTACACATGCAGGAGCCGGCGCAGGAGCTGGAGTGGGAGGAATGGCAGGAGCTGGAGCAGGAGCAAGGGTTAATTTTGGAGGTGCAAATATGGGAAGAAACATGCCTAATATAAATATGAATCAATCAACAGTAAGTAATAGCAATTTTGTAAATCTACCGGTAACTCACATACCTGATAGACCAGAAGCAGTAGCTAAAGGTATAAAAGATACGCAGGAAATTTCAGATATAGCCGTTGACAGTGTAGCGGATTCTATAACTCATGTTTTAAGTGGTCATGCAAAAGTGAGAGTAATAGCTCCTGATGGTTCAGACAGGACAGTACAAAATCTCGTTGATACTTATAACGCAGGCAAGGCAGTATCTGATAATTCAGCGTCGATAATTTCGAATCCTACTGTATCTCACGTTGAAGAACATTTAGCAATAGCCACCGGGTTAGTGACTTTAGCCGGAAGTACTTTGACAGGCTTTGGAATGTTAGCCAGTTCCTCTGTAAGCAATAGTGGTTCATTCAATAGCGTTAAGGCTTCAGGTGCGTTTAGTTCGGCCTCAATCACTGAAAAAGCGCAGGAATTATTACCCACCGTAAAAAATATTCCGGGCTCTGAAGAACTTAGCAACGTATTAACCGCAATATCAAGTAGCCCTAATGCAACTTCAGCAAGCTCAACGCAATCAAATTCTGGTGAATCATTTTTCCAGAAGATAATTAACGCGTTATTCGGTAAAATGGATAATCAAGGTTCAGGAGAGTTTGCTGGAGGAGTATTTGAAAATTCTCCTGTACAAGAATTCTTTAATAGCTTTGTTGCCGAATAGGAGTGAAAAGTCATGACGGGAATAAAATTTGCTGTGCGTTCTGACGTTGGCAAAGTTAGAACCAACAACGAGGACAATTTTTATTGCAACGGAATTTACATGACGGTCTCGGAGCGTGAGAGGCCGTTTTTCTTAACTGGGACAGCCGATTTACCTTGTGTATTTGCTGTATGTGACGGAATGGGCGGTGAGGATTGCGGAGAGTTAGCTTCACTAACTGCTGTTGAGACTCTGGCACTTCACGCTAAAAATCTTGACGTCAACAAATTTGTAAGTGATGCAAACAACAAAATCTGCGACATTATGAAATATCAAGGCGTACGAATGGGAACGACGCTAGCTCTTGCTGTTGCCGATAAAAATTCGTTCATGCTCTACAACGTAGGAGACTCGAGAATTTACAGACTCAACACTGAAAGACTCTTGCGCGTAACTGATGATCATACATTGGCCGAAGACAAAGTACGAATGGGATTGATCACACCAGCCAGAGCAGAAAAGGATCGCGATAGACATGTGTTGACACGTTACTTAGGGATTTTTGATGATATATTCGGTCTTGTGCCTGATTCTTATGGGCCATTTGACTTTGACGACACGAGAAGAGTTTTGTTATGCTCCGACGGTTTAACAGACATGCTTGATTATCAGGATATTTCTGTCATTATGAGCAACGCTGAAAATGTTTCTGACGCCGTTAATAATCTCGTTGATGCTGCTCTGATGAAAGGCGGCCGCGATAACGTAACGTGCATTGTACTGGAGGCGTAAATCATGAGCGACATAAAACAATACGAGCCTCTTTGGGGATCATGGTATATTGACGAACAACTTGGTGAAGGCTCATTCGGAAAAGTCTATAAAGTCCATAAGGAAGAGTTCGGAAGAGTATATTATGCGGCTGTGAAAATGATCTCAATCCCACAGAGCAAAGCTGAACTTGAACAGGCAATGAATGAAGGGCTTGACGACGCTTCAGCACGAAGTTATTTTCAGACGTTCGTAACTGATATTATTCAGGAAATCGACCTCATGAGCGCTTTCAAAGGCAACACTAACATAGTATCGCTTGAGGATCACGAAGTTATCGAGAAGAAAGGCTCAATTGGTTGGGATATATTAATTCGTATGGAGTTGCTCACGACTCTATCTAGCTACATGAATTCAAATCCTTTAATGCAAGAAGACGTTATTCAAGTTGGAATAGACATAGCCAGGGCCTTAGAACTATGTGCAATGAAGAAGACTATACACCGTGACATAAAGCCAGATAATATATTTGTGTCTCAATATGGAGATTACAAGCTTGGTGATTTCGGAATAGCTAGGCAGATTGAGCGAACAATGTCAGGCCTCTCGAAGAAAGGCACATACACTTACATGGCCCCGGAAGTTTTCAAAGGTGAAGAGTATGGCCCTTCAGTCGATTTATATTCGCTTGGGATAATCTTGTATCGCTACTTGAATAAAAATCGTACTCCATTTCTACCGGCGTTTCCTGATCCTATAACCCCGCGTGAGCGCGACGAAGCTTTGAGGCGCAGAATGAGTGGAGAGAAATTGCCAGATATTCCGGATATTGATCCCGAGTTAAACGCGTTGGTCCTGAAAGCCTGTGCATATGACCGTGAAGACAGATTTAAGGACGCTACAGAATTTAGACTAGCTCTTGAGAAAATAGCCGGCGTAGTCTCAAAAGCTCCAGCCCCTGAAATTCCTCGTGAGCCAGTTAAGGCAGGTATCAGAAAGCCACGAGCAATGCGTGACAGAGAATACGACGATGGCAAAACAGTTGGAGTCTTCGCTATAAATTCTAAAGTCCCTGAAGTCCAGGAAGTTGTAGAGAATACAGTTGAAATATCTCCAAAAGTTGTGAACTCATTAGCAATTCTTGGCGCTGTTTTCTCCGGATTGCTTGCTGCTCTGTGTTTTGCAAGTGGTAACATGGCCACTATGATTGCTCCTATGCCGTTATATGCTGCGTGCGCTGTCCTGTGTGTGCTTCAATTTAAGTACGCTGCGTTGAATTTAGCTTTCATGGTAGTGCTATCGTGTTATCTAGCGTTTTGTGCCTTCGTAAATATTAGCGCGTTTGATTATTCTTTGCTGGCTTTGACTTTGGGAATGTTCATGGTTGAAGCCTCGCGGACAAAGAAATATACGTTTTTAATGAGTGCGGTGTTATTAGCATTCGCGTTAATATTTTCTGGCTTAATCTTTAGGAGATTATCAGCTTCACAATCTATCGCTTTTAGAGCTTACACGGCCTCATCGTTCGGAGTGCCATTGGTCATGCTTACAGCTGCTATTGTATCCGCTCTGCCTGGCTATAGTGTTATCGCTGGGGCAATGGGTTTGCAGTTATTTGCATTCATATCGTTTATGTTGGCAATTATGACTGGATCAATGACTCTGATAAACATAACTAACATGAATTTCATAGCTATTTCGTGGCTGAAGCTCGCTAAAATTTTGGGACTGTTCATGGAGTTGATAGCCTTCGAAAGTATGATTTACGTGTTTGCAGCTAAGAGAGTCCCCGAAACATTAACGGCCCTACACAATAATTCAAACAAGGCTTTGATCGTTATGGCGTTAAGTGTTTTGATAATGGCTGTAGGACTGGTACTTCTCGCGATAATCTAGCTCTTTAGAATCAATTTTCGTAATAGTCTGCTAAAATATCTCACAATTTTTCATGAAGGAGAATTTATTTTTATGGCACGCGTTTATTATGAGAAGGACTGCGATTTAGGAAAACTCACAGGCAAAAAAATAGCAATTATCGGTTATGGTTCACAAGGACATGCGCACGCACTCAACCTCCGCGACTCCGGGTGTGATGTAATCGTTGGATTATACAAGGGCGGAAAATCTTGGCCAGTTGCTGAGGCTGATGGGTTCCAGGTCATGACAGTCAGTGAATGTACAAAAGCTGCTGACATTATCATGATATTAATCAACGACGAAAAGCAAGCTGATCTATATCGCAACGAGATAGCCCCGTACTTAACTGAAGGCAAGGCTATAGCTTTCGCTCATGGATTCAATATTCGTTACAAGCAAATAGTTGCCCCCAAAGGCGTTGATGTATTCATGGCTGCTCCTAAAGGCCCCGGCCACACAGTCAGAAGTCAGTACGTCGCAGGTAAGGGAGTCCCTTGTCTCGTAGCAGTTGAGCAGGACGCTTCAGGAAAATGTCTCGACATAGCACTTGCTTACATTGCTGGAATCGGTGGCGCAAGAGCCGGCGTTCTTGAAACAACCATGCAGCAGGAAACAGAGACCGACTTATTTGGCGAGCAGACCGTATTATGCGGCGGAGTCGTTGACTTAATGCAATGCGGCTTTGAAGTTTTGTGTGAGGCTGGCTACGACCCAGTCAACGCTTACTTCGAATGTATCCACGAAATGAAATTAATCATTGACCTTGTAAACCGCGGCGGAGTTGCTGCTATGAACTATTCAATCTCTGACACAGCAGAATTTGGCGAATACGTTTCAGGGCCTCGTGTACTTCCTCATGACGAGATCAAAGCTAACATGCGCAAAGTATTATCAGACATTCAGGACGGAACTTTTGCTGGACGCTGGATCGCTGAGAACAAAAACGGACGCACATTCTTTAACTCAAAGCGTGATCAGTTGGCCAAGCACCCAATGGAAGTAATTGGAAAGCAGTTACGCGAGCAAATGCTCTGGAAAGGCGGCTCAAGTCTTGACGAAGTATCGAAGTGATAACATCAAAGCCGGAGTCGAACGTACACCTAACGTAAGCTTGTTATATGCACTTGGCCTCACTAAAGAAGAAATCTCGCGCCCTATAATCGGTGTGGTGAGTTCATTTAGTGAAGTCGTCCCGGGTCATATGCACTTGGATAAAATCGCTCAAGCTGTCAAGGAAGGAATTTATGCGGCTGGCGGTACTCCTATGATGTTTCCGGCTATAGCTGTATGTGATGGAATTGCTATGGGGCATGTAGGAATGAAATATTCGCTCGTGTCTCGTGATTTAGTTGCGGATTCTACAGAGGCTATGGCAATTGCTCATCAGTTTGACGGGCTTGTAATGATTCCTAACTGCGATAAGAACGTTCCTGGACTCTTAATGGCGGCTGCACGTGTGAATATCCCGACGATTTTCTGCGCTGGCGGTCCAATGTTAGCAGGGCACTTGAAGGACGGACGAAGAACTTGTTTAAGCCACATGTTCGAGGCTGTAGGAGCTTACAAGGCTGGAAAACTTGACGCTTCCGGAGTTGACGATTACACGGAGAACGCTTGCCCTTCATGCGGTTCATGTTCAGGAATGTATACGGCCAACTCTATGAACTGCTTGACCGAAGCTATAGGAATGTCATTACGCGGTAACGGCACAATTCCGGCTCCATTATCTGCAAGAATCAGACTCGCAAAATTAACGGGCATGAAGATTATGGAACTCGTTGAGAAAAATATCAGGCCTCGCGACATAATGACCGCCGAAGCTTTTGACAATGCTGAAGCTGTTGACATGGCACTTGGCTGTTCGACGAACACGATGCTGCATATTCCAGCGATTGCTAACGAGGCTGGCGTGAAAATTAATCTGGCTGATGCGAACGAGATTAGCTCACGGACTCCGAATTTGTGCCACTTAGCACCAGCAGGCGGAGGAGTTTACGCTGTCATGAACGAGTTAGCAAGCAAAGGACTCATTCATACGGACTTAATCACAGCCACGGGCAAAACTGTAGCGGAAAATATCAAGGACGCTGTAAACCTTGATGAAAATATCATTCGCCCACTTGATAATCCATTCTCACCTAATGGCGGTATAGCTGTCTTGAAGGGTAATCTTGCGCCAGATGGTTGTGTTGTGAAACGTTCAGCAGTTGCTCCGGAAATGATGAAGCATGAAGGACCGGCACGAGTATTTGACTCTGAAGACGACGCAATAAAAACTATCTACGAAGGCAAAATTAATCCCGGCGATGTCGTTGTGATTCGCTATGAAGGCCCAAAAGGTGGTCCAGGCATGCGCGAAATGTTGAATCCTACTTCAGCCATATGCGGAATGGGACTCGATACTAGCGTTGCATTGATAACCGACGGAAGATTTTCAGGAGCTACACGAGGCGCAAGTATTGGTCACGTTTCTCCGGAAGCAGCGTCGGGCGGCAATATAGGGCTTGTTCATGAAGGCGACGTTATCAGTATAGACATCAACAACTACAAAATCGAGCTCAAGGTTTCTGATGAAGAGTTGGCTAAGAGAAGAGCTACTTGGACTCCGAACGAACCCAAGATTAAAACAGGCTACTTAGCACGTTACGCAAAACTTGTTACGAGCGCGGACAAGGGAGCAATTTTAGAATAATTAACGCATAAAAAAAGCCCCTCCGGACTAGAAATTAATCTGAAGGGGTTTTTCATCTTCGCCATTAGGAAGATTACTATTAAGAAGAACATATTCGTGTTGACCATTTGGCGATGCACTACACTTTTTCATTCGAAACCTTACGATAAACTCTTGAGTGTTCTTACAGTGTTTGCACACATACCTGACGTTATTTCTCATAACCTTAGCTTCCCCGAAAGAATTAGACATTGCGAGGGAGTTTGCGGTAACTAATGTCAAGAGCATCACTAAAAAGCATAACAAATAAGTGAATCTCTTCATGATGTTCACCTCTTTCCAAGGATCTCATTGTTCGGATATTCTACAATTTGGGGGGGGGTGCGAGTAATCAGTATAAACACATAAAAACTCCGTAGCCCTGAATTTAGACCACGGAGAAATATTGACCAAGGTTGACAATCGAAAAATTTTGACCGCCTTATTATTTCAATACACCTAATGCAGCATGTGCCGCAGCGATTCTCGCAACAGGTACTCTGAACGGTGAGCAGCTTACGTAATTCAGATTGACCGAATGACAGAAAGCTATACTTGCCGGGTTACCGCCATGTTCGCCGCAGATTCCCACTGACAATTTTGGATTGACGCTTCTACCCTTTTCGACAGCCATCTTCACTAACTGGCCGGGGCCTTCGCGATCAAGTTCAGCAAACGGATTTTCCTTGAAGACGCCCTTGTCAATGTACTGGAACAAGAATTTGTTTTCAGCGTCGTCACGTGAATAGCCGAGTGTTGTTTGTGTTAAGTCGTTTGTTCCGCATGAGAAGAACTGTGCATACTCTGCTAACTGGTCAGCTACTAATGCAGCTCTCGGGATCTCAATCATAGTTCCGACAAGATAACTGAAATCAACGCCGCTAGCTTTCTTGACTTCTGCCGCGATCCTGTCAGCCATTTCACGGAAGAACTTCATTTCGGGTTTCGTGCCCACTAATGGGATCATGACTTCCGGTTTCACTGTTACACCCTGCTTTGTGAGTTCAACGACGGCCTCGAAGATTGCGTTCATCTGCATTTCGTAAATTTCGGGATAGATCATTCCGAGTCGGCAGCCTCTGAATCCTAACATCGGGTTATTCTCATGGAGCTGGTGGACTCTTTCAAGAGTCTCGTTGAGTTTCTTGGCCTCTTCAGGTGTAGCAGTCTTGAGAGCTTCAAGAATGTTGGGTTCCTTCGGTAAGAACTCGTGCAGCGGAGGATCAAGCAGTCTGATAATAACCGGGAAACCGTCCATGGCCTTGAATATTCCCATGAAGTCTTCCTTCTGCATGACCTTGAGTTTTGCCAACGCGTCCTTACGTGCTCCCTTGCCTTCCGCGCTACCAGTCAAAGCTACGATTAATTCTTGCATGACCGGGAGTCTATCTACGCCCATGAACATGTGTTCAGTTCTGCAAAGTCCTACGCCCTTGGCTCCAAAGTCACGAGCTCTCTTTGCGTCTTCAGGGGTATCAGCGTTTGTCCAGACCATCAATTTTGCGTTCTCGTCGGCCCAGTCAAGAATCTTTTTGAAGTCGTCGCTGAATGTTGCGTCAACCATTTTTGCTTCGCCGGCCAAGAAATTACCTGTCGTTCCGTCAACTGTTACCCAATCGCCCTTCTTGAATACGCGATCGCCGACCGTGAGGGTCTCTTTGTCAACATCAATAACAGCTTCTTCGCAGCCACATACAGCCGGTTTACCCATTCCACGAGCAACGACTGCAGCGTGTGATGTCATTCCGCCTCTTGAGGTTACAACACCATTTGACGCGAATAATCCATGAATGTCATCGGGGCTTGTCTCAGGTCTAGCAAGGATTGTAGGTTTGTGAGCTTTTGCCCATTCCTCAGCCTCATCAGCGGAGAACACGAGCATTCCAGCACCAGCACCAGGAGAAGCAGGGAGTCCCTTTGTGATTACGTCGAGTTTTGCGGACTTGTCAACTTGTCTGTGCAGAAGCATTTCGACTTGTTCAGGAGTTACACGAGTTACGGCTGTCTTCGTGTCGATTAACCCCTCGTTCACCATATCAACGGCGACTTTAACGGCAGCACTTGCTGTTCTCTTTCCGTCACGAGTCTGCAACAGGAATAATTTTCCGCGCTCAATCGTGAACTCGATATCCTGCATGTTGCGATAAGTTTTCTCAAGGTGGCTTGTGAGTCTGCAAAGTTCCTTGTAAATCTCTGGCATTTTCTGCTCAAGTTCAGCAATAGGCATTGGGGTTCTGATTCCTGCAACAACGTCTTCACCCTGAGCATTGATTAAGAACTCGCCATAAAGTTTGTTCTCGCCTGTTGATGGGTTACGAGTGAAGCATACGCCTGTTCCGCAATCGTCGCCAAGGTTTCCGAAAATCATAGCGATAACGTTGACGGCTGTCCCGAGAGTGTCATCAATCTTGTTGATCTTACGATAGGTTACTGCCCTTGGAATATTCCAGCTTTTGAAGACTGCCTCTATGGCTCTGCGTAACTGAACCCAAGGATCTGTTGGGAAATCATTGCCTGTAGCGTTCTTGTAAATCGCTTTGTACTCAACGAGTAATTTCTCGAGTTCTTCGGCCGGGATCTTGTAATCCTCTTTTGCGTCTGTGATGCCTGAAGCCTGACGAGCGCGAGCTAATGCCTGTTCGAACAAGTCAAAGTTTACTTCATCAACAACGCTTGAGAACATCTGAATGAATCTGCGATACGAGTCGAAAGCGAATCTCTTATTGCCTGATGATTCGGCGAGGCCCTTAACTGTTTCATCATTGAGGCCAAGATTTAAGATTGTCTCCATCATGCCGGGCATTGAGATAGGCGCACCAGAACGTACTGATACGAGTAACGGGTTCTTAGCGTCGTTGAAGCCCTTGCCGGTTTCTTTCTCAAGGTCAGCTACGGATTTCTTAACGTCGTCCCAAATTGTGTCCATGATGCTTGGATCCTGCATGTACTTGCGACAAACGTCAGTAGTGATAACAAAGCCAGCGGGAACAGGAAGACCAGATTGAGCCATTTTGCAAAGGTTAGCGCCCTTGCCTCCGAGTAATAAACGGTTGCTGCTGTCTCCGTCCTTGAGGCTATAGACATAACGTTCCATTTTGAATCACTCCCATGATAAAAATTTTGGTTATTGAAAAATTAATGCGTGTGTGAATTATAGAGAATGCGCGGGAAAAAATCACTGCGTTAATTGTGTGATTTGTCAAGAGTCAGAATTGCATAACGTCAAACAAGAAGAAAACTTTGTGAATTGTTAAACTATTTTGACAACTTTATATAAGGAGGCTAATATTTACGCCTTGTTTAAGTTGTGAACGACAAGGAGATTTTATAATGATTAACGAGGAATTATACGAGCATTCAGAGAGCGTTAATGAACTGCTTGCGCGTTACGGAGTGAAGTTTGGAATTTACAAGAACGGTGTGTTCCATGAGCAGTTGTTCCCGTTCGATATGATCCCACGCGTGATTGAGAAGGACGAGTTTGAATTTCTTGAACGTGGATTGAAGCAACGTGTTAAGGCTTTGAATGAGTTCATCAATGATATTTATCACGACAAAAAAATTATCACCGACGGAGTAGTCGCTGAAGAGTTTATTTATTCGGGAAGTGGCTATCTTGTTCAATGTGATGGAATTTCACCACCCAAAAATATTTTCACTCACATAGCCGGAATCGATCTCGTACAAAGCAAAAATGGCGAATGGTTTATTCTTGAGGACAACTTGCGAGTCCCTTCCGGAGCGTCGTACCCAATGATAGCGCGCGAATTATGCCGAAGGAGCTTTCCCGAAGAGTTCGAGAAATATCACGTTGAGGATAACAGAAATTATGCTGAAATTCTTAGCAGAACTATGAGCTACGTAAACACCGGAGGGCTTTCTGTAATTCTCACGCCTGGAAGATTTAACGCCGCATATTTTGAACACTCATACTTGGCCGAAAGAACGGGAGCGCGTTTAGTTACGTGTGAAGATTTGATCGTCGATGATGAGCATTTATACTTCATTGATTACTCTGGCAAGCGCGAAAGGATTTCCGATGAATATCTTGACCCCGTGAATTTCAACAGAGAATCACTAATCGGTATCCCTCACATTTTTGACATCTACAGCAAAGGTAACGTAGCCTTGATTAATGCGCCCGGTAATGGAGTCGCCGACGACAAGGGGATTTATTATTTCGTTCCCGCAATGATTAAGTATTATCTCGGTGAAGAGCCAATACTCAATAACGCGCCCACTTACTTGCCATATTACGATAAAGACAAACAGTATGTGCTCGAAAACTTTGACAAGCTTGTAATCAAAGACGTTGCAGAAGCTGGAGGTTATGGAGTAACTTTTGGGAACAAACTTTCCAAGCAGGAGAAGGAAAACTTTATCGCGTTGATAAAATCTGAGCCACGAAGATTCATTGCACAAGAAGTCATAGATTTCATTGACATTGATATTTACGATAACGGCCAAGCAGTCCCACGTAAAGCAGACTTAAGAGCGTTTGTGTTAATGAGTGATGAACCTGTCGTATGGAAGAGCGGTCTCACGAGATTTTCACGCAACCCCGATTCATTCATCGTGAACTCCTCACAGGGCGGCGGCTTCAAAGATACTTGGGTTATGAAGGAGTGATAACTTTGTCAGTATTATCAATTGAGAACAGTTACAGGTTATTATGGCTTGGAAGATACAGCGAGAGAGTGTATACGGGATTACGTTCATTTGCTGAAAAATTTGACTCAATGACCGGAGCAAGCGACTCTGAATCAAAACGTGATTTCACGAAAAATTATTGCTTCGATAAGGATAACCCTGAATCGATTCACTATAGCCTCTTGAGAGCTTATGATAATGCCATAGTCTTGCGCGATGAAATTGGCAGCGATACATTCAGTTACATACAGCTTGCATTATACGAGATGAAGAAGGCTGAAAGTTCTGCGGCTCCGTTGTTACAACTTCAAAAAATCATTGATAACATCGTTGCGTTCTGGGGTATGGCTGATGATAGAATCGAAGACGAAAATATACGAGGGATAATTAAGCTTGGCAAACGAATTGAAAGAGTTGACTTATACGCAAGAATGAACATGAGCAACGAAGATTTAAGGCGTGAAGTACGCAGATTAAGCTACAGGATCGCGAGAACAGGCCTCACTTACGATAAAGACGCTCTAGCAGAAATGAATATACTTGTCGGAGCAAATAACATAAATCGTTCTGAAGTAGTCAGGTTAGTTGAGAGTCTAATATAATGCAGAGACTTCGATACTCGTATCACATGCAACTAAACTTTGAAGAGCCAGTGAGAGAACATCACTTCAAATTACGCTGCTTTCCTTCGAGTGACGAGAGGCAGAAAATTTTCAACGAGTACATAAACATTTATCCGACTCATTTCAGTAGTGCAGAGAAAGATTCGTTTGGGAACATGTGTATTTACGGCGCGGCGAATCAAACTCACGATCACTTTTCTGTTGACGTTAAGGGCGAGGCCGAAATAAATATCAACGGACAATTAAAAGTTGAGGCATACAAGGCAGGAATATTTAAGTACGAGACGAATTTAACCAAGGCCGGGAATAACATCAGGGAGTTTCACAGGACGCTCGAGCCTTCTGCTTTATACACGAGCAATTTTGAACGCGCAAAATATTTCATGAATGTGCTGTACGATGAATTTTCTTACGTTCAAGGCGTTACAGGAATTTTCACGACCGGCGAAGAAGCATTTACGATAAGGAGCGGAGTATGTCAGGATTATGCGCATATACTTTTAGCCCTGTGTAGACTTGAGCGAATCCCTTGCCGCTATGTTGCTGGAATGATACCTGGTGAAGGAGCCACTCACGCATGGACAGAGATTTATGACGAAGGGAAATGGCGTTTGCTAGATCCCACACACAACAGGGAATGCGACGATACGTATATAAAAATTTCATCAGGCCGCGACGCACAAGACTGTTCGATAAATCAAGGCGTGTTTTACGGTGGAGGAAGACAGCGTCAAGAAGTCAAAGTCATAGCGGAAAAAGTATGATACTTGCGCAAAATTTTATTTAGTGATAATATTCACCGCGAACGCAATTGGCCTCATCGACTAGTGGTCCAGGTCGTAGCCCTCTCAAGGCTAAAACACGAGTTCGAACCTCGTTGAGGCTACCAAAGTTTTAATGAAAATGAAATTGACGGCTTCCGTGAAAATAAAACGGAGGCTTTTTTTATGGCAATCATGATTTATAATTAATGCTTGTGAAAGAGCTTTGAAGGACGGACAATAAATTATGAGTGAGAAGACAGCAGAAGAAAAATTAAGACAAATGCTTGAAGGAGCAACATACGATGCATCGACAGGCAGCAAGAAACAAAAGCCACCAGCACGAAAAATCGTAAGGAGGGCCAAGAAGAAACCCGAAGCTCCCGAGCGTGTCATAGATTCATTCATGGAAGACTTTGAGAGAAAGATCGAGCAAAGCCTAGAAGTTGGCGCAACTAAAACTAAGCCCGAGAAATCTCAATCCGTCAAGAAAACTCCAGGCACTGAACGCGATAAAACCTCTGTTGTCGTTCGTAAACCCAATAAAGTAGTCCGTCGACCTGAAATCAAATCTACAGAAGCATTACCAGAAATAGAAATCGTTCCAGCTCAGCCCAAAATCGTAATCAATGAGCCAGTCGTCGATATTGTTGAAGCTATCGAGAAAGACTCACAGCAAAAAGTAGAAACAGTACAGCCCGTTGAGTCGGAAATCGTTGCTGACGAAATTAAGGAAAATATAACTGACGCTCAAGAGAAGACACCCCCCGAAGCTGATGTTCCGGAAAATATTGAGGAAAGTATTGTTGAGTCTCAAGAGCCTGTTGTAGAAGCTACACCACAGCCAGAAGTTATTGATAATATAGCGCAAGATCTTGAAATTACTCCTGAAAATAGTGCCGTCGTCGAGGAACCTGTTCAGGAGGAAACTATCGAGGAGGAGACACCCCCCGAAGCTGATGTTCCGGAAAATGTTGAGGAAAGTATTGTTGAGCCTCAAGAGCCTGTTGTAGAAACTACACCACAGCCAGAAGTTATCGACAACATTGCGCAAGAACCTGAACCAGAACTTTTGCCAGAGCCCGACGTTATTGCCCCTGTTGAAGAAGTTTTTGAACCAGAGCCAGAACCCGAAACTCAAGGAAAAATTTTTGAGCAAGCTCCCGAAATCGAAAACATTGAACCAGAACCCAATCTATCACTGGAAGCTATAGAACCACCCGTTGAAGACAGCGACGAATTTGAAGCAGCGCCGGAAATTATTCCTGACTTAAACGAAAATATCGAGACTGCAGAAAATCTTGACGATGCTAGCGAAGTTCTTAATGATTCTGATGAAAATAATGAAGAAGTTGAAGTTGAAGAAGAAGGGAAAGAAGTTGAGAACGAAGTAAGCGCTGAACCTGAAATCATTCCTGATCTTGATGAAGATTCAGACGAAGAAATTGTACCCGACTCCGAAATTGATGAACTTTCCGAAGAGCCAGTTATCGACGTTAATTCTGATGAAGATGAAGCAGCTAGCAATGTCGATGAAACTACTCCCGAAACTTTACCTGATATTCCGCTGATACCGCCTGAAGATCAAGAAGTTGAACGTGAAGGCAATTTGCCCGATATTCCCTTGATTAATCCTGAAGATGAAGATAATGAAGCACCAGATATTTCTGGTTTTGAACTTGATTATGATGACGAAGGCCAACTTAATGAAGAAGCTAATGCAGGTGAAACTGAAAACGAAATTTCGTCTGATACTCCTTCAAACGCTGATATTATTCTCAACGTTGACTCGGATATTCCAGATCCAGCGGCCTCGAATTATGAAGCTGATCCAGAATCAGAAATTGCCCCGGTTTCAGTAACTATGCCGGAGTCCACAGATACAGCTGAAGATAAATTAATGGCCGATATTGCTGAAGCTATGACTGGTAGCCCGTTGTCCCTAGGGTCTTATGAAGCGCCAGCAGCTTACAACTTGCCCGAAAACTTTTTCAATGACTCTGACTCAGATTCCTCACAACAATCTGCTGAAGATAAACTCATGGCTAATATCGCTCAAGCTATGTCCGAATCGCCTTTGAATGTTGCGCGTAATATCGCTAAACAAGACTTGGAAAACGACTTGAACATCTTAAGCGAGGATTTTACTTTACCTCCATTTCCAACTCGTGAGCAACCTTTAACTGAAGAGTTCAATTTTGCTGAAGGCCCGGAAGCAGAGATAGAACTTGAGCCACAAGGAGAAACTCTTGAAGAATCAGAGCCCGAAAAAGATAATGTCGTGTTGATTAAGGAAATTGACACCGAAACAAATGATAACGACGATGAAGCCCCAGAGTTAATCACGGAAGAGTCTGCAACTGAATCAGAATCGCCAGCGCCAGAACCAATTCCAGAGCCTGAAGAGATTCAAGAAGTTGACAAAGTTGAAGACGAGCCCGACGAAATAGCCGAAGAACCTGAAGAACTCGTTGACGCTGAAACAGAAACAGAAACAGAGACAAAAATTGAAGTTGACGAAAATATTAACGATAGAGAAATTAAGGAGGTAACAACAGAAAACGATATGCCAGAGAAAAGTTTATTAGATGATGATGAACAAGATGTTACGGAAATTACGTCGGACGCAGAAATTGAAGACGATGAAGACGATTTTGACATTGCTTCACTGGGGGCTTTGAGCGAGGCAACTTCAATGCCAGATTTTGAGGAGCCAGAAATCGAACCAACACCAGAGGAGAATTATATGCCAGAAGATATTAGTGAGACTAACGAAAACTATGATGAACTCGACAACGATGAATCCGAAGAAAGGGAGAAAGTTATGGGTATACGCGAGAAATTAGCATCAAGAAAAGGCGGAGCAAAAGACGATTCACCAGCAACAACTAAGAAATCAGGTAAGAGCAGCAGTGGAATTTTATTGCCGTTGTTACTAGTAATCTTGGCCGTAATAGGCGGATTTATATCGTGGCAGTTAATACAGCTTAATGACAGAATGACAGCCGGCATGATGAATTATGGTGCAACTGGCTTTGATTCTTTTGCAACTTATGATGCTAACCCCTCGTATGATTATGCAGTGGACTTCATATTTGACACAAACTTAACTGAACGTATGGCTCAACGTGGTCACGAAGGTTGGCAGGTTGTTGGCTCAAGACGAACTCAAGACAGCGTTACCGGTCAATTAGGCTACGAGTTCATATTCATGCGCAGGACTCCGAGCCGATAAGGAATTAATCATGGCTTTATTCGCAAAATTACGTGATAGATTAAAGAGCGTTCGTGAAAAATGGAGCGGGGGAATCTCGAAATTATTTTCATCGTCGGGAAAACTCGATCCAGCTTTTTGGAACGACCTCGAAGAACAATTAATCGCCGGCGATACCGGAATAGACTTTACCGAAGAGATCATAGACTTTCTTAAGCATGAGGCCAAGGACAAGAACATAAAAACTCCGGAAGAACTCAAGAATATTTTCATCGCACGAATAATAAGCGAGTTAGATTCAGTCAATGGCATGGGAAAAAGTTTTGAGCTATCTCGTAAGCCTTTAGTCTTGCTCATGGTCGGGGTGAATGGCAGCGGTAAAACTACAAGTGCTGGTAAGCTAGCCTCAATGTATGTCAATCAGGGCAAAAAAGTTATAATGGCCGCCGCAGATACTTTCAGAGCCGCAGCAGTCGATCAGCTTAAAATATGGGGGGAACGTTCGGGAGTTCGTGTGGTCGCTCAAGGTCAAGGGAGTGATCCCGCAGCAGTTGCCTTTGACGCATGGAAAGCAGCAGAAAGTTCCGGGGCAGATGTTTTAATCGTTGATACAGCAGGAAGACTTCATGACAAGCACAACCTAATGGAGGAGCTAAAAAAAATTCACCGTATACTATTGCGAGAAGCTGGCCAAGAACGTTTGGAAGTTGTCCTAGTGTTAGACGCTGTGTTAGGCCAAAATTCCGTTGCTCAAGCTGAAACCTTCAACAGCATTATTCCGTTGACGTCAATAATTCTCACGAAATACGATAATACGGCTAAAGGCGGCGTTGTTATATCAATAGCTCAAAAACTGCATGTACCTGTGAGATATATAGGACTTGGCGAAGGACCTGACGACTTGAATAACTTTGATCCAACAGAATTTGCCAATGCTCTCATGAATAACAGTGAACGTGAATAAACCAAGCTACGATCTGTCATCATTAACTCCGGATTCGACCCTGGAATTTTTTCTGCGGACTGTTTATCAAACAGCTTTAGAGTACGCCGTGTATATTCCCGAAGTCGGAGACGCAATAATCATGAGCAAGGGCCAATTAATCTCAATAGTTGGACGTAATTGTGCTGACTCTATGATTAAGAGACTTCCTCAAATTATTGAGCGCAACATATTCGTTCCCCTTAACCCTAATGAAATTGATTACCCCGAAGAGATTAACGCTCTTTACGTCAAGAACACCGGGGCATTCATCAACACTTTAGAGCTAGCTTTATATCCTGATGAACCTCAATACCCAGAATGGTGGAATGCTCCTGTACCGTTTGCTATGTCTTCACGAGGAATATTAAAGCTTAATGAGACCGCCATAAAAATGTTTGGGACTGGCCTTGAACAATTAAACGCCCAAGAATTGCCGGAGCGCGATGAATTTATTGTGAAGCTTGAAGGATTAAATGGCACAAGATTTATCGCTTTCAGGAAATTGAAGCCAGGTATATTTACAATTGACGATTACACTGAAGATTTGACTGATGCCCAAGATATAACATGGTGGGCAGCCGTCGGTCGGACGTGGGTCAAAGAAATAGAGGCAAAAGGGGGAACTTGGCAGCGTCTCGAAACTCCGCCAGAAGGCAAGAAAACTTTTCGTGCTTGTGAATGGAACGGACAACTTCAAGGCTATATCAACGTCGAATTACCAATTAAGAAAAAATCTGTTGCGCCCAAAAAAGTTGAACCTGCAAAAATTTCGCCGCCCGAAAACATTCCTGAACCAGTCATGCCCGAACCTGTTCACGAGATTATGCAGCCAGAACCGCAGCTTCAAATCACTGATGGCGTTATCGACAAAATAGGGCCTCAAGCAATGGCTTTATTAGCGGCTGGACAAAACCACGACAACGATTTCTTCATGTAACTAAATCCTAATCCGCATATGCTACAATCTCAATGGAGGTTGATTTTATGTTGAATGTAGCTTATGTAGGATTCGGAGTGAGTGTCCGTGAATATCATATCCCTTATGTTGAAAATCGCGACGACGTTCGAGTCAAGTACGTATTCAGACGTGATGAGGACATCGCACAATTTGCAGACTACGAAAAATTTTATCCTGAAATAAATTTCACCACTGACTTTGATAGCGTTCTTAATGATCCAGAGATTAATCTTGTCGTTGTGAGTGCGCCTGATAAATTTCATGTGCCTTATGCAAAACAGATTCTTAACGCTGGAAAACATGCCTTAATCGAGAAACCATTTGCCCCAACTGCTAAAGAAGCGCGAGAAGTTTTCGAGCTTGCTAAGAGTAAGGGACTCGTGTGTATGCCTAATCAGAATAGACGCTTTGACGCGGACTTTATGGCGTTGAAGGAAGTGTTAGCCTCGGGAAAAATTGGTAAGCTCGTCAGACTTGAGAGCCACTATGATTATTTCAAGACTAACGGCTGGTACGATCATTTAGGCACGCTTTATAACTTGGGTGTTCACACAACTGATCAGATAATAAGCCTGCTCGGGATTCCTGATGAAGTTCGTTACGACGTGAGAAGCATTCATCACCCTGGAGTTGGCGACGACTATTACGACATTGAATTATTCTACGGAAATTCTAAAGCCTCTGTTAATACTAGCATGTGTGTGTTGATTGATTACCCGCGGTTCACACTTCACGGGACTAACGGCAGCTTCACTCTTCCGCCAGTGATTCATAATTCGGGCAAGAAGAAAGTAGTTGGCCGTCATGTAATTAACACTGCTCCAGCTCCTGAAGATCGTTGGGGGACTCTTGTATACATGAAGGACGGCGAAAAAGTTTGCGAGAAAATTCCGGTTGGCTGTGCTCATTATGAATGTATCTATGATAGCTTGATAAACGCGATAGAACGCGGCGAGGAGAAATGCGTGAAGGACTCTGAAGTTATAAAAGTGTTAGAGATTCTCGAACAAGCTACGGAGGTGGCCAAGTCATGCAACAAGTAAAACTCGGAACGATTGGTTCAGGAACTATAGTTCAATCTGTGCTCAATAATGTTATTGTAACCAACGGAATGAAGCTCGAGGCAGTTTACTCACGAACGGAGGATAAGGCCAAGGCTTTAGCAGACAAGTACAAAGCTAAGAAGACTTACACGGATCTTGACGCATTGATGAACGATGATAACGTCAACACGATTTATATAGCCACGCCAAATTTATTGCACTACGAACAAACAAAGCGCGCATTAACGGCCGGGAAAAACGTAATCTGCGAGAAGCCATTCGTGACGAAATATTCACAAGCAAAAGAATTAATCGAACTTGCAAAGAGTAAAGGGTTGTTCTTGTTTGAAGCTGCTCCGACAATGTTTTTGCCGAACTTCAAAATCTTAAAGCGTGAACTCCCAAAAATTGGCAAGGTCAAATTAGTAATATCGAACTACAGTCAATACTCTGCGCGTTATAATCTCGTACTCAACGGTGAGAAGCCCAATATATTTAATCCTGAATACGCGGGCGGTTGCTTGATGGACATAAACTTTTACAACGTGTTATTGAACGTGGCATTATTCGGCGCACCTGAAGAGGCCGTTTATTATCCCAACATTTACCCGGGCTTGGCCGACACTTCGGGAGCGTTCGTAATGAAATACCCCGGCTTCGTCTCACAGAACGCAGGCGCAAAGGATACGTGGGGTTTCAACTTTTTCCAAATCGAGGGCGAACAGGGATATATATTCATTGCTGAAGGCTCAAACGGTCTCAAGAATATACGCGTAGTTACTAGGAATAATAACAAAGTCTTAAACGATCAACCCGACATAGACAGATGGAACTATGAAATTCAGGAGATTACACACATAATGAAACGTGATGACTATGAAGCAGCTTACTCAATGCTTGATGTAACTCTTGAAACTGTGAAAGTGATTGAGAGCGCTAGAAAACGTGCAGGAATAATTTTCCCGGGCGATGATGAATAACATAATCGGAATTGACATAGGCGGGACTCATTTCAGAATCGGACTCGTTGACATTGAAGGAGACGCGAAAAATTTTCGTTTTCAGAAACTCCCAACAAAGCAAGTGTTGCATTCTGGAGACGTTTTGAGAGATCTCGCCGAGTTCATCAAGGAATATGCAATAGGCCAAGTTTACAACGCGGTGTCTATAGGTTTTCCGGCAACGTTGAATAAATCTCGCACAAAGATTCTCCAAGCTCCTAATTTAGAGTTCATGGAAAATTTGCCGGTCGTGGATTATTTGAGTGAAGCTCTTGGAGTCCCTGTGTACGCAGAACGTGACGTAACTATGACTCTTTGCTATGACATGCGCAAATATGAAATTGACTCACGCGGCATAACTTGCGGGATATATTTTGGGACTGGCATAGGCAACGCGATAATGATTGACGGAAAATTTTTGGCGGGCAGAAACGGAACAGCCGGAGAACTTGGCCACATTCCTGTTGACGGTAGCGAGATTAAATGCGGGTGCGGAAACGTCGGCTGCATGGAAAATTTAGCGGGCGGGAAATATTTAGCATACCTTCACAAAAATTATTACCCTGATTGTGAAATCGCAGAGTTATTTGTCAAATATGGCCAGGAAGATTTATTGCTTGAGTTTGTTGACAGGATAGCGATGAGTGTTGCGACGGAGATTAATATTCTTGACCCTGATAATATAATTTTGGGAGGAGGAGTCTTGAACATGGACAGCTTCCCGAAAAATTTACTTCACGAGAAAATCATCAAGCACACTCGAAAACCCTACCCGGCAGAAAACTTGAACATAATCTACGCTGAAGACGAGCCACAAAAAAGCGTTATAGGAGCGGCGTATTACGTTCATGCTATAATGCAGGCAAATAATACATAAGGAGAATCGTTTTTTGACACGAATTAACGAAACAGCGACAAAGATTGTAGCATAGCCGGGAGGTTTGCTATAGTCTCGTAGACCTCCCAAGAGTTTTATGATTTCACTTTTAGGAGGACAAACCCAATGAACAGGGAACACAAGAGAAAATCATTTAACAAAGGCTATTATCAAACACACTCATGCAGCGAAATTTTTACTTGCAAAGTATGCGGTAGGATTGTTGTGCCAGAAGGTGCAGGAACTCAACACAGGAATCATTGTCCATATTGCCTATCGAGTCAACATTTGGATATTGAGCCCGGAGACCGTGAAGCAGATTGTGGCGGAGTAATGGATCCGATAGCTGTATGGGTACGTAAAAATGGAGAGTGGGCAATTATTCATCGTTG